>JAHRFV010000202.1 GCA_019084435.1 Dethiosulfatibacter sp. | reverse complement strand
GGGACTGTCATCCTCAATCGAAATAAAGTCCTCAATTTTAATATTGGTCCAAATATCATAGGCAAGCTCGAAATCGTTTTGCACGTATAAAGCGCCGTTTATTGCGCCAATCGAAGTGCCAGCAACGGCACATATTTTAATATCAAGCTCCTTTAATGCCTTCCAGGCACCAATCTCATAGCAGCCTTTTGTGCCACCACCGGTCAAGACTAGTCCATATGTTTTATCCCTGTTGATTGGTTTCTCCATCATTTTATACCGCCTAGTATTTGATAGTCTAATAATATCAAACCTCATTGTTTTTAACAATATAAATCAACTTAAATGTAATTAACAAACTCAACAGCTTCAATTGAGTCAATGCAATTCTTGTGGTATAATTCTAAAGATATAGAACTAAGATTATTGGGGGCAAGGATGTTAAAATTCAATTATCATAGCCACACAAACTACTGTGATGGGTTTTGCGCTGCGGAAGATATGATTAAGTCTGCAATAGAACAAGGGTTGCGTTATTATGGTGTTTCTTCTCATGCACCCTTGCCATTTGATACAGACTGGATTATGAAAGACAGTGACCTGGATCAATATATTGAAGAGATACTTAGGCTAAAAGAAAAGTATAAAGACAAGATATCAGTTCTTGTGGGCTTGGAAGTAGATTATTTACCGGATTTTGAAATGCTTACAAAAAAAGATGATTTGATTAGCGGAATAGATTATATCATAGGTTCAGTCCATTTTCTTGGAAAGTTAAAAGACACCACACGATGGACAGTTGATTACGACAAGTTGGAATTAGAAAAGGGAATAAAAGAAAGCTTCAACGGGAACACTAAAACAGCCATTAAAACTTATTATAAGTTGATTGGTGATATGGCTGAAACGATGAAACCTGATATAATAGCTCATTTGGATTTGATTAAGAAAAACAATTCGGACAATTATTTTTTTGACGAGAGTGAAACGTGGTATGTTGAAACGGTCAAAAACTGTCTAGAAAGGATTTCCAAAACCTCGTCAATTATCGAAATCAATACTGGTGGCGTCGCACGGGGATACATGACAGAGTTTTATCCTTCTGATTGGATTTTAAAAGAAGTATTGGACATGAAAATACCTGTTACAATCAGCAGCGACTCACACAAATCTGAAGATGTGGCATTTGGATTTGATGATGCCGTAGCTAAACTAGAATCAATAGGATTTGGAAAGGTCTACTGCTTGACAGAGAATGGCTGGCAAGAAATAGATATAAGGAGCTTGAAATGGCAGAAAAAATAAAACTCATAGGAACAGTTGTATTTGTCTCTTTTTTTGCAGTTAGCTTTATCTTTGAGAGTTTAAGAGATAACGCACTTATCATAATAGTTATGATAGGGAGTCTTCTGGTTACCGCAGCAGGATATCATATGGCATACATAGAAAAAGAAAAGCAAAAAATCAACAATTCAATGATTCTATATAATGGCCGGATTAATACTATGGATAAAAACAATACTATCAAGAGTGCCGTTTTTATAGAAAACAATATAATAAAGGATTTGGGAACTACCAAGTCAATTCTTAGAAAATATGACATAAGAGCTGACAAAAAGATTGATTTAAACGGAAAGACAGTTCTACCGGGATTTAATGACTCACATCTCCATCTTTGCGGATATGGAGAAAGTTTGATTAATATTGATCTGACCAAAGTACGTTCGATGGAAGGGCTGATTATTAAAGGTAAAGAGGCTTTGGATAGGGATGAATATCAACAGGGAGAGTGGCTAGTCGGGAGAGGATGGAATCACGAGTTACTCATGGAAAAGAGGATGCCAACCAAAGAGGATCTTGATTCAATATCAACTACGGTACCAATCGCATTCACTAGAGTCTGCAATCACATGACTGTCATCAACTCTAAAGCAGCTGAGATAATTGGCATAGATAACCAGACACATGTGACTGGTGGAGAGGTAGAAAGGGATGATAAAGGAGTCTTCACAGGAATTCTAAAAGAAAACGCCATGCTATTAGTAAGAAACGGAATGAAAACATCCTCAACTGAAGATGTGATGAACACTATAATGAGAGCTCAGGAAAAACTGATTTCATTTGGAATAACCAGTGTCCAAACAGATGATTTACAGTACATAGCTTCAGGGTGGGAGACGGTTGTCAAAGCATATGCGACCCTGTGCAATGAGAAGAAACTAAAAATTAGAGTCAATGAACAATGTCTGTTTCATGATATAAATGAGTTTAAGAGTTTTCTTGCCAAGGGTGGCCATGGTATTGAAATAGAGAAAAATTTCAGAACCGGACCATTGAAGCTTCTCGGTGATGGCTCTCTTGGAGGAAGAACCGCGCTACTATATGAACCTTACTATGATGATACTTCAAAGAAAGGGATTTCAGCTTTCTCTCAGGAACAGCTTGACGATTTTGTCAGTCTTGCCCATCAGAACAAAATGCCAGTTGCTGTACATGCAATTGGTGACAGAATGATAGATATGGCTGTTGAAGCCATTGATAAATCAAGAAAATCCAATAAGATAAAAAAAAGCATCTTTATGAGAGACGGTATTGTCCATTGTCAGATTACGACTGAAACAATGCTGGACAGATTTAAAGAGTTGGAACTAATCGCCTATATACAACCAGTCTTCACAACAAGTGACTGGAAAATCGCAGTTGACAGAGTGGGGATTGAGCGAGCTTCAACCTCATATAATTGGAAAACTATGATCAATAAAGGAATTCATATTACCATGGGAACAGATGCACCGGTTGAGAGTCCCAATCCTTTTGAAAATATATACGCAGCTGTCACAAGAAAAGATTTTGATGGTCAGCCACCGGAGGGTTGGATGCCAGAGCAAATGCTAACAGTTGAGGAAGCCATTAGAGCCTATACCGATTTTCCAGCATACGCTAGTGGAGAGGAAAAGGATAAAGGGACCTTGGAAAAAGGAAAACTGGCTGATTTGATTGTCATAAATAAAGATATTTTTGATATGAACTTGGATGAAATCAGATATGTTTCTGTGTATATGACTATAATTGATGGGGAAATCGTTTATTTAGATAAAACAAATTAATACCGAGATTAATAGATAAATAGTTCGTAATATTACGAACTATTTATTTGTTTAATTCAATTTTTACATGAAAAAACGTTGACAGAAGCTATTTTTTTTTGTATTATGTTACTACGTTATATTAGCTTAAGGAGTTATTAATGACTGATTCTGTCAAAAGAGTTTATGTGGAAAAGAAACCGGGATTTGATGTTGAAGGTCAGCATCTGCTTAATGACCTGATTAATAATCTGAACATAGCAAACATTACCAAGGTAAAAATCATCAACAGATATGATGTGTCCAATATCTCCGACGATTTATTTCAAAAAAGTATTTATAGTGTTTTTTCTGAAAGCAATCAAGATTTTGCTTATATAAATAAAATTGAGTTGGGAAAATTCGCATTCGGTGTTGAGTATCTACCCGGTCAGTATGATCAAAGAGCGGATTCAGCTGCCCAATGTGTGCAAATATTGAGTTCTGGTGACAGACCTCTAATTAAGTATGCGAAAATTATAGACTTGTACGGTGACCTCGACTTCGATGACCTAGAGAAAATTAAAAACTACTATATAAATCCGGTGGATTCAAGAGAGGCAAGTTTAGAAATGCCAATATCTTTAGAAGAGATATATCCTGAAGCACCGGATATTCATATTATTGAGGGTTTCATTCACTTACCAGAAAAAGAGATAGCTTCATTGAGAGTCGTAAAAGGTTATGCGATGAGTAGTAAGGATTTAATATTTTGTCAACAGTACTTCCGCGATAAAGAAAATAGGAATCCTACTGTTACCGAACTCAAAGTTATAGATACTTACTGGTCTGATCATTGCAGACACACAACATTTCTGACAAGATTTAATCAGGTAAGCTTCGAAGAAGGTAATGTTGCTAAAGAGGTTCAAAAGTCTTATCATGATTATCTCGATATAAGGGGCATAGTATATGAAAACCGGTCTAAAGACCAGTGTCTTATGGATATTGCCATTTTGGGCATGAAATATCTAAAAAAGACGGGAAAACTGGATGATCTGGAAGAATCAGATGAAAACAATGCCTGTTCAATAGAAACGACAGCAATTATTGATGGTATTGAAGAAAAGTGGCTCATCATGTTTAAAAACGAAACCCATAATCACCCTACAG
>JAHRFV010000171.1 GCA_019084435.1 Dethiosulfatibacter sp. | reverse complement strand
ATGGTGACCCATCCGCGACTCGAACGCGGGACACCCTGATTAAAAGTCAGATGCTCTACCGACTGAGCTAATGAGTCAAAGTGGTCATCTAGTGACCGCTTAGATATAATACTACATGAGTTTTTTCATGTCAAGGAAATATCTTGATTAACAGTCATCGGACTAAAATAATTCTTTTCTAGTGAATGTTTCACTTCTTTTTGGTCCTACTGAAACAATATCAGCTGGTAATCCAAGCAATTCTTCTATTTTTTCAACATATAGTTTTGCGTTTTTAGGCAGTTGATTATAAGTCTTAGCCTTTATAACATCATCTAATTTCCAACCGTCCATCTCAATATAAATGGGCTCACACCTTGACAGGGTTTCCAGACTGGCAGGAAAATAGTCGATAATTTCTCCATCCAGTTTATATGCGACACAAATCTTCAGCAACTCAAGATCTGACAAGGTATCCAGTTTAGTTAAAGCGATAGATGAGAACCCGTTTATTTCAGCCGAGTAGTTCAGCATCACCATATCCAGCCAACCACATCTTCTGGCTCTACCTGTAGTGGTTCCATATTCATGTCCTCTTTCCCTAATCCAGTCACCCGTTTCATTGTCCAATTCCGTAACAAAGGGCCCTTTACCCACTCGAGTGGTATAGGCTTTGACGACACCAAGCGCCTTCTCCAATCTATATGGGTTCACACCCGTTCCTGCCGATATGCCACAGGTAGTGGGATGAGAGGATGTCACAAAGGGGTAGGTTCCATAGTCTATATCAAGCAATGTTCCCTGTGCTCCTTCAAACAATATCTTAGCGTCATCTTTAAATGCTTTTCTCATAACCACATAGGTATCTGTAACGTATCCATAGATTGATTCCATATGAGACATGTATTCTTGAACCATGCTGTCTTCATCGAGAGGATCGCTTCCATAGTATTTTACAATTAGATTATTTTTCTTCCTTATATTATGCCTGAGAGTTTTTTCAAAAGCTGCTCGATTTTCAAAATCGCACATTCTTATACCACTTCTCTCGATTTTATCTCTATAGCAAGGGCCAATTCCTTTTATAGTAGTTCCAATTTTAAGATCTCCCCTATCCTCTTCTTCCAGTCTATCAATCTTAATATGGTAAGGGAAAATAATATGTGCCCTATCAGATATAACCAAGCTGTCAGTAGATACCCCTAAATCATTTAAGTATTTAATTTCATTTACTAGTGAAGCAGGGTTCACGACAACACCATTCCCAATGACACAAGGTTTTCCTGGATTGAGTATGCCTGATGGCACCAGATGCAGTTTATACTGCTGATTTCCCAACTCAACCGTATGCCCGGCATTGTCACCTCCCTGATACCTTACAACGTAATCTGCTTTCTTTGCTAGAAAGTCAGTAATTTTACCCTTTCCTTCGTCTCCCCATTGAGCTCCCAATATTACTAAATTAGACATGATTATTTCCTCCTAAACATTTATTCACTGCTTATT
>JAHRFV010000186.1 GCA_019084435.1 Dethiosulfatibacter sp. | reverse complement strand
GATAAAATTGTAGCCTGCTCCCCATACCAAGTTTTGTTTCATTTTACGTGTCGTCTTGTTTGCTAACTCGATAAAGGATTCAATATCCCCTGGATCAGACTGAGTAAGGATAATATCCGCAGAATCCAAAGCTACTTGCGTCCCGGCCCCAATGGCCACGCCCACATCTGCCAAAGCAAGAGAGGGTGCATCATTGACGCCATCTCCTACCATGATAACCGTCTGGCCTTGATTTTTCATGGACTCGATTAGATTGTATTTATCTTCGGGAGATTGGTTTGCTCTATATTGAATGCCTAGCTCTTCCGCCACTCCTTGTGCAGCATTTTCGTTATCACCGGTAGCCATGATCGGCTCGATTCCGTACTTTTTCAGCGCTTGGATTAAATCTCGACTGCTTTCCTTTAGTTCATCTCCCAATGCAACGGCGCCGATTGCTTCGCCATTTTCGACGAGTATGCTCACTGTGGCGCCTTTCGGCGTTTCCATATCCAACGTTTTTCCATATGATTTTTGGCTAATCAATTGATAACGGTGACCATTGGCTTCGCCTTCTACTCCTGCACCTGAAATAACTTCAATGGAATCAAAGTATACAGGGCTGAGACCGTTCTTTTCTGCATGCTGGACGATCGATTGGGCAATTGGATGACTAGAGCCTCCTTCGATGCCGGCCATTAAGACAATAATTTCTTCTTGTGTATAGGCACCGCTCAAATGTGTAACGTTCAGGACCTTAAATTCTCCCGTCGTTAATGTACCCGTCTTATCCAATACCATGACATCCGCTTTAGTAGCTAATTCCAACGCTTCTCTATTTTTAACTAGTAATCCTCGGCTCGCACCCAAACTAGTACTACGTGATACTACCAAAGGAATTGCAAGACCCAAAGCATGTGGGCAGGCAATAACTAACGTCGTTACAGTAAAGATAACGGCTGTAGGTAAATCTGCAATGATCATCCAGGCTACTAGAGCGATTAAAGCTGCTATTACTGCAATGTAGAACAACCAGCTAGCTACTTTATGGGCCAAATTCTCTGCTCGAGAAGGCTGACTTTGTGCTTGGTTAATTAATGTTTGTACTTGCGAGATAAAGGACTTATCGCCTGTTTCTGTTACTTCTACATATAGAACACCACTACCATTTGTTGATCCACCAATGACTTGATCTTTAATATTCTTTTCGATTGGCTTAGATTCACCCGTTAAGAGAGACTCGTTTACACGGGATTCTCCGCGAATAATAATACCATCAGCTGGAACATTTTCTCCTGCTTGAACTCGGATAACATCTCCAACTTGAAGTTCAGACACAGGGCGAGTTCCAATCGAATCATCTTCTAAAACAACATGAGCGTCTTTGGGCAACAATTCTGCTAGAGATTTTTGCGCATTTCCAGCTTCACCCAATGCCTTCATTTCAATCCAATGTCCAAATAACATAATTAAAATTAAAGTTGAAAACTCAAAGAAGAAGTCCATTACATGTTCGCCGGTCACATATCGAGCGGCCACTGCGTAAACACTATACACATAGGAAACCGTTATTCCCAAAGTAATCAAGGACATCATGCCGGGTGCTTTTGACATAAACTCATCCTTCGCACCCATGTAGAAAGGTTTCCCGCCATAAAGATACAGAATTGTTGCCAAGACAGCTGCTACAACGTCTGCATAAGGAAAGATGATTTGGAAAGGCCATTGAATATCCATCAAGGGAGTAATAAATAAGATTGCAATTCCCAATGGGAGTGATTTCAAGAAAATTTCCTTGAAACTACCATGATGGTGGTGGGCGTGCCCTCCCATTGCACCACGATCATGATCCATGTTGCTATGGTCCATCTTGCTATGGTCCATCTTGCTGTGGTCCATCTTGCCGTGATCCATATTGCTGTGATCCATATTGCTGTGATCCATATTGCTGTGATCCATATTGCTGTGATCCATCTTACTGTGATCCATCTTACTGTGGTCCATATTTCCATCTTTAAGATTGTTATCTTTTTTATTCATTATTGGCCTCCTTGTAAAATCATACATTCCGTGAACTTGAAAGACTGTTGAGCGCCTCTATACTTCAATGAGATAATTATAACCTAAATTCCACGTCGTTTTTCAAAGTGCATCTAAATTCGCTATTCCATATGTCTTACGAGGAATTCAAGTAGTTACTTATGCATTTTAACATTTTTCAGCTCCTTTATATTAATTATAATATAGGTTGTATAAATTGAATCAGTGTAGCTGTTGCAGCAGCAAATTCTACAGTGCCTTTTATAGTCTGAAGTCCTTTAATTGCTGTTTTGATAAAGCCCTTTCTTGGATTTGCTGACTTCGATTCTTCTTTAATTACTTCTAAACTACTAACGAGAGTTTCCTCATCTTCTATCGAAAGTCCTTTTGCATTTTCTTTAATATCTTCTATAAGCCCATTCAATTTTTCAACATCAATTGTATTGACAGTATTTGTTGCATTAATAGTAGAATTGTCATTTGCTATATTAACCTGCCCATTTTCAATTGCTATAGAATATGTAACTTTTTCATCAATTCCCATCTCGATCCCTATTTTAGTTAAGTATCTTTCTATATGGCGTATTAAGACCATTACCACCCGGTCATTAAAACCCTTGACTTTATCTTGAAAACTTCTTGAAGATGAATATCCCATTGCCACTCCATAATGAATTTGGATATTATTGTCTACTATATAGCAAATAATAGAGAAAACATTTCGTACTTCTTCTTCATCAAGATGGCCTAAGGAGAAGATTGCTCTTCCATATGATCCTGCAACCTCTTTGACTTCATTTTCTAAATCTTGCTCACATTCACCACAGCTTTGTATGTAACTAAAAATCAAATCATTGCTTTTTATAAAAGCAGTAAATTTTGATAGAACTGCGTTATAATCTTCAAAATCTGCCTGTAATAATCGATTAGAAATACTGTTAAAATCATATATAATTTTTCTTAATTCTGCTCTATTCAACTTCATAGTTTTTCACCCCACAAAACGGACAATAACATCCGGTTATTCTCAATATTGGTTTGACTCTTGCTTTCCGATTACAGCAAGGAAATATTGTAGTTTCTAAAGCTTCAATTCCAGATCGGATTGGATTCTCATGCTCATGATTTGGTCGTTTACCAGCTTTGAATGTTACAGGTCCTTTTTTAAATTCTTTTTCCATCTTTTTAAATTCATCGTATATCAAATCCATTGTTTTATTTTGAGCCATTGCTATGGCTAATTCGACTACTTCTTCTGTTAAGTAGTTATCACTAGTCAGTCCACAACTTGGACAATATATTTCTAACACTCTATCGTCTTCAATATCGTCGGGAGTTGATTTAAAAAAAGTTCCGCAATGGGAACATTTCAAAAGAATGTATCCATAGTCATCAGTCGGTATTGAGATCTTTATAGTAAATTCATTATCCATATATTCCTCCCCCACCTTAACTAAACTACTGCATACCCTTTTTGAGTTTGCATACCCCTAAGCGCAGCAAGTTTGAGGTTCATTAAATTGTATCAATCTCTGAATGATTCTCTCTATAATATTTATATCCTCAAGTTTGATTTTTGAGTATTCATTACTAATTGTTTCATAATCTACTATAACTTCATCTTCTTGTTTTGCTGCATCAAGATAGTACTTCCATTCTGATTTTAGGTTCTCATCGGAGTGCCCCTCTAACCATAGTCTACCTAACGAATTCTCTACCATATATCGAACTATCCAATCAGGAGTAAACAACTGTGTAGCAGCTGGTATACGTTCTTTGGTAATTTTTACTTTATTCTTAAGAAGTGCAAATACTTCATCTTTCGGCTCAGTGTTGTAATACTGATACAACCATCCAATAATCTCAACTGTTTCTGTAAAATCTTCTTCATTCATATCATTAATTAAATGATTTAGAATGCCTTCTTGGTCAGTAAATGAGATGTTTAATAGCAACTCTGTGTAATCAGAAGTTTTCTCAAATAATCCTGGTAGCACTTCATTTAACTTATTACATTGCTTAATAAAGAGCATACGGAATAATTCATCCAGTTTATTTTCGTCTTTTAACTGCATAACTCTGTCTTGTTCATAAGCTGAGAATTCCATATCTGTATCATATGGTGTTGTAACGATATCCGGTTCAGACTTACCCTGAATATGGCTAGAAAGCACACGAACACGTGAAGGGAGATAATCATTGACTTCCATAAAACGTATAGCAATTAGCCTATTAAACCAAGTATAGGCTACTTCTTCTACAACATATTGATATGCTGTTTTATAATCAGATGTAGTTTCCTTCTCTTTAATACGAGCTACAAGTGCTTTTCTTTGCTTTATCTCTTCATTAGCTATTTCAGTAGGTTTTCCGGTACCAATATCAAAGAACTGGATATTATCTGTAGAAATAGGTAATGGTTCAGAAATTCCTTTTTCATTAATCCCTAAAAGTCCTGCTTTATATGTTATGTCACTAATTAATTTACGCCTTGCCCATATTGCAAAGTTCTTAATTACTGTTTTGTTCATGACTTCCCCCCCCACTAAAATTCAATATTCAAAATCATATCATCTTTGATTTGTTGTTTAAGTTTAGCCTTTAGTGCTTCAATATATCTCTCTACATCCGCTTCAGTCTCAATTCTCCATGTTGTTTCAGAGTTAATCGATTTAATACTTACCGTTCTTTGCTGTTTCATTTTAACTTTAGGAAATGATTCCTTCTGTTCCTTTACTTGATTAGGTGCAGTCCCATGATTAGAACCAACTTCTTGACTTGTCTGTGTCTGTTTTGAAGCAACAATACGTGCTTCTTCTGCATTAATCTCATTTAACATTCGAACTTTTAACGCATCAGCTTCAACTTTAATATTTTGTAAAACAGCAACATTATTACAAGTTTCTGCTTTCTCTTGAATCTCGGCAAATCGTTGATTAATAACCTTCTCTAACTTTTCTTTACATTCTTTGTCTTCAAGCTCATTTATAACACGTGTTCGAGCATCTTTAATAGCAGCTGACACAGGCTTTTCCATTTCGTCTAACATGGCATTATACAAATCCATATAACGATCTAATAATTCCGGAATTCTCCTAATATCACTATATGGCGAGGTTTTTTTCATGATTGAATTGATCTCATTCACGGTAGTTTCTATATCACTATTGACAATAAATGTCTTACTGTCATCATAAATATTCATCAAGCGTAGACTTCTATTCCAAATCTCAATTTGTTCGCCATTAAAGAAACCTTTCACCGGCTCATAATCTTCCGCAAAATCCAGTAAATCGTCAAGCTTTTCATCAACAGTCTTAAAAAATTCTGCTGAATATTTAATTTCCAATAGATTGATTAATAAGCTTTTCCCATCCTTCACAATATTTTTGCCCGGATAACTTGGCTCGTTTTTATAATGTATTTCTAGTTTTTCTAAGTGATTTTTCAAGTTTTCTGCATACTGTTGGAAGCTCTTTAATATCGAATCATCTTCATCACTCACAGGTGTGATATTAAACAGCTCTTTCATTACTTCTCTGACAGCTTTTTTCTGCTTGTCATTTGCCTTTTCTCTTTTTTCCGTCAATAATTTTTCAAGGTATTCTTTACGGCTCAAGTAACGGAATATTTCATCTTCTGATTTTGTTAATAAGTTTACCACTTCATTATTCACAAAAAACGCAACATCACCATCTTTAAATAACTTAGCCACTAACCACTGTACATCATCCTCAACGAATCCATATGGTGCCTTTGTAAAGCGTTCCATAATTGACTTCATAGATGTTTTAGCATGTCTTTGTGTATTTAAACTAATAAAATCTAATACATCATTAAGGGCAAGTTTGTTTGGTAATTGCTCCACGCCTTCTAATGAAATCTGGCTATTGTTTGTACCTTTTAGTATCGCTTTTACATGGGATTCATTCATAGGTGCATTAATATACGAGATTTTGTGATAAACCGTATTAACTAATTTTCCAAGGGCATCATTAATCCTTGAAGAAATATCCTTTGAATTACTCTGAATCATATCTCCATTGGCATATATGTCCGCACTCTTTAGTGATTCTTCAAGGAAAATACGAGCGTTTGAATTTCTTTCTCGCATTTCAATTCGTTTTGCTTCTTTAATTTGCTCATACTTAGTCACTACATTTGAAGTATTTAATCTCAAATACTTTTCAATTTTTAATGCTGATCGAATTTCATCAATAAATGCTTTATCGTCTGGAAGCGCAACAATAACATATCTGTTTTGTCCACTCATCATACGAAGGATTGTTTCATCCATACCCGAATCATAGTTAGGCGTTAATATTTTTAAAGTTATATCAAAATTTTGATTTGCTTTATACGGACGATCATCTACAACCTGATTGAAGCCAAAGGTATATCGTCCATTAAATGCAGGATAACGATAGTTCTTATTCTCATACACGCCATCAAAAATCAACTCAGAAACTTTGCCAATAACTTCTGAAATCTCTACATTCTGACTTTCTATTTCTCTGTTTATTTCCTGTTCTTCATCCGTAAGAAAAACATAAATATCGCCTGTTTTTTGAATTAAAGTTTGTCTTGTTAGACGCTTTAAGGCTTGTTCAACCTTATCTTTAAGAGCGATTCTATCATCATCTATATTTGAAACCATTAAACTGGTTATGTTTTCTAAATTTGCAACAATCTCTTTAACGTACTTAATCATAAAAAGTGTCTTTAATACATCTACATCAAAACACTCATCTGATTTTTCTGGATTCAAATACTCATTATCAAAAGCACGAATAATCACACCCTTATGGCTGTGATCTAAAAACTGTTCTAGTGCATCGTAGAAAAGATTAAACGGTACTATTGCACCTTCAGATTTTTCCATTATCTTCATAGCAGATTCTTTAAAGAGCGCAAGCATAGAGCGCTCACCTTCTGCCAAATGCTTACCACTGGCCCCATGAGTTCTAATAGATGTTAATACACTCGCTAACAAGTTAAACTGATAGGGAACAAATGGATAAATAGCAGCAAAATTACTTCTGTCTGAGTATAACTTTTTCTCGATGCCATCATTAAATAGAATAAGATTCTTTATAATCGTATCTTTCTCGTCATAAAGCAACCCTAATGTTTGTCTTCCCGTTTCTGATTTTTCAAGTATTCTTTTTCTAATAACTTCATCAACATTTGCAGATGACAGGGAAAGTCTTGTATCAAAACGACCCTGGATTTTTGAAAAATCATTTCCTTTAGTTTTTGTGATACTGTCTATGTCTTGTTGACTCGTAACAGCAACCCACGCCTTGCCTCCGCAAGCTGAACCTAAATCTTCTGTGACTGTTTGAAGATTTAGCATTAACTTAGAGTCTTCACCAATATATTGTCCAATTTCGTCAACTAGAAAAACAACATGATGATTATTACCTTTTTTATCAATGTATTCTTTTACCATATTTGCAAATGTAGCAACGTCAATATTATAGACACCGGTTGAGCTTTCACACCAGTTTTTTGCTGCTTCCATACTCATATAATCAATTTGCACCAAAGCCTTACATACATGATCTTGAATGAATCTAAATTGATGTCTAGAATCAACCCATTCTTTACCTCTGATTTTTGCAAAAGCTTGCTTGAAGCTTTCGTATTTACCTTCATCTGAAAGCTGTCTCTCTAAATCAGCTAGAAAAGGATTAGCACCATAATAGCCTAAATGTTGATTAAAAACTTTAAGAAAAACTGATAGAATCGCTTCTTTATTATTCTGAGTATCTCCCATCCCACTTTTAGAATCAATATTAAACAAGATAACATCATTAGATGTGTTACCTGCTAATTTCATATCAGCTAACACCATTTCATCTTTGATTTTTCTGTCATCAATAAAATAATCAATAGCAGATTTACCATCGACAACACGATTTTCTAATAAGTATGACAGAATTTTTAGGAAGTGAGATTTACCACTTCCAAAGAAGCCGGAAATCCATACCCCCATTTTATCCGTGTTCCCCACAATGCCCTTTTTATAACTGGAAAAGAAGTCAGCAAAATGCTTCTGCAACTCTCGTGTTACAACATATTCTTCAAGTTCCTGTTTTACATTTTCATCATCACCTTGACCGACTTTAATAACACCTTTAATATCTCTGTCAATGTCTTTTGCAAACATATTTTTTACTATCATTTTACTCAACCTCTCAATCTACAATCTTAAAAGCTCTATAGTAGTTATCGTCTTTAATTTCAGAAAAAAGCATCAGTGACTGCCCATCATACTTGCCCGGGAAAAACATTACAACCGGAACATCATCTACAAACTGGTGCAGATTATTCAGTATTTTATGCGACCTCAAAATCGGGAAACACTTTCCTACACCAGCCAAAAAAACAATTGCATCTTTAGGTGTATTATTCTTAATATGCGCTAATACTTCATTGCTTTGGTTATCCTCTTCCATACGAAGCATTTCATTTACAGCTTTCGTAATTTCTTTAAGTCCTTTTGTCTTTTCAAACTCCTGGCATATTTCTAAAAACCCTTCTTGCATTAATAAGTCAATAATTATATCGTACAGATCAAAAACAACTATTTTAAAATCATGTATACTATTCTCATATTTATTCTTTAGATAACCTACTCGTTCTCTTACAATAAGTTCTTGTTCAGCAGGGTAATCAAACACATAATACCCAACCTCATTCCCAAGACCTTTGTTTTGTCTAAAGTTAGGCTGCTTGATTTTTTCTTCTAACAGATTCAGTCTCGTTTCTAACCTATGCATTTAACTCACCCCCATAACAGCTTTTGCAATATACATCTCGCCTTTATCCTTTAGATAATTCTCTAATGCAATATCTAAAATCGGAGGGGTAATGATTCGTTTTCCACCTACCACAGTCAGTAAACCTGCATCCGTCAAAAAATTCATATATGAGCTCCGAAGCCTCTTTAAGGTTACATCTGTCCAATTTGCCATGTCTTCACTTTGGTCTTGTTTTTTATTGAAAAATATATTTATATCGCTTGCTGTAAGCTCTTCAATACCTAATATAGATTTCTCCCTGTATTCTTCATATAGAAACTCGTTAAACAATCTATTTCCCTTAGCTATTGCAATAAGTGTAATAATCTTTTGCGTTGCCAAATCACTTATTAAGAACAATTCCAATAGGTCATCCTGTAATGCCTGTACTCTGTTTTTTAAATAACCATAGACACGCTTTGCACGATACTCTTTTGGTATTCCTAACAGATTATCCTTTAGACATAATTTTTTTATTTCATCCCAAGACTTTCCTTCGATTTTTAGCTTTATGAATTGTTTGAATTCAACAAACCAAAAAGATTCTGAGACAAGTCCCGAACTATATTTCTCCATATACCTTCCTCCAGCACTTACCATTTAATTCTAGCACAGATTGTGTCCCATGGATTGGACACTAATTCGCATCTCTTACTACCTCAACAATATCACCGATATCACATTCCAAATACTTGCATAACTTCAACAAAATATCCAGAGATACAACTTCATTCTTCTTTAGCTTTGTGAAAGTAGCAGGACTAATACCTGTGGCTTTTCTGACCTCAACATTAGTCATTTCCTTATCAATAATCAGCTTCCACAACTTTTTATAACTTACATTCATAATAGCACCTCTTCACAAATTTCCACCTTCTATAATAGTTTAATACAAGCAGTTGAAACACAAATACAAACATAGATATATTATACTAGATAACTTTTAAACAATCAATAAAATCGTTCAACATCTCAAAAATAATACTATGATTTCATCTAATTCATTAACCATCTAAAAATATCAAGTATGCATAGTATGCATTTAATACTAGCTTTTTTATCAATAACCCAATATATTAGAGTGAAAAGTTCAAGGGATGCCATCGTGACAGGGGGACCGTGACACAGATTCTTCTAGTAGTTCTTTAAAGTCTATTGCTGGTAAATCTATACTGATTGAAGCCTGATATGAATTGTTCCAATTCAAATTATTAGGTTCCGCATTTGAAACATCAATATCATTATTATCCTCGTCACTCTGATCCTCAACTGGCTGTGTATCATCTCGCTCATCTTCTAAGACCTGCAGATAATAAAGGTTAGAGCGTTGACCCCCTTGTACGTGAAAGCGACTTTCACGCACAAGAAAACCTGCTTCTTCAAGATCATTCAGCGCTCTTTGTACCGTTCGTGTACTGATATTGCACTCGTTAGCAATTGTTTTAACCCCAGGAAAGCAAGTTCCCTCGATATCAGCACGATTAATCAGATAAAAAGCAACTAGTGTTGCTCTTTGAGTTAATTCCAAGGAATAAACGCTTTCTATTAAAACACTTTTGCTATTCATACTTGACCTCCGATTTTTTAATAAATGGTTTAATGACTGATGACCAGATGGATTCATTTACGTCCCTATCAAAATAATTTGGTGTGTAATTTGAAAAATGAATGTCCTTCTGAAGTTTTAGATACTTGTACTGATCTGGCTCCGCAACAAAAGAAAATACTGTATTAAGTGATGTCGCATCTAAAAGGCTTTTATATTTTTCAATGTCATTCATTTCATAAGGTTTGCCTGTTGCACACAGAATTGCAGCATCACAATTATTTCTAACGATATCTATAATCTTATTATTGATAACCCCCATGTCATAGATAATGAAATCAAATTCATCATGACACTCAGAATGGAGCGAAAGGTATTTCACGCCATTGTATAGGATGACATCATCCTTCGATGTCATCCCCTGATAAAATGCCGGTAATTTACTTAAATGATCATGTTCATTGGCTTCTACATAACAAACCTTTGCACCCATACTTGATAAGTAATTGGCAAGATTAATTGCCATGGTGGTTGTACCAACTCTGTGTTGTACCCCCGTGACAGCTATCTTTATTTCTTTTTTTGAGAATTTATATATTTCTGCTGGCGTCTCAAAAGAAAAATCATTAGGAGTAAGTTTTAACATAATGTCTCTTTTACTTATCCCTAAATCACTTATAGATTTAAGGAGTTCTTTTTTTATGGCTTCAATATCTGTAGCTGTAACAATATTGAAAATTCCATTTTCAATAAGACTATGGACTAGGTCATGATGCCCTTTCATATCTTCAATATAAAATATCAATCTTGAAGTAAACATCTTTTTATAAGCATTCACAGCTTCCAGAATGTCGCTATTTGAACCTTTAATGGCATTAAGATCAATAACCATATACTGAAAGTGATTAAGACTTCTAAGATCACCAAGGACAAACTGTCTAAGTGAAAAGGTCCCAGATAACTTCTTAATGATGATGCCGTGCTCATCATTAAGAAAGTCCAGCAAATTTATGTGGTCATTACTCGATAGGTACAAAAGCATCATTTACACCTCCCTCCTGCTCAATTTGAAAATCTTTTGGCAGTACAATATCCACTTCCTTTGGTTCATACATGAATAGCATGATAATGCCAATAACAACGATAACAATGTAAATCATAAGTTCTATGACAAGTTTCTTCTTCAAAATAATCGCCTACCTTCCTCCGGAATTTCCCATGAAATTGAATTTATAATCAGGAATCTGAAAATTAACATGAAGTCTTTTTGATCCAATCATAACCAGTGCGTTCCCTCTTTTCTTCTGAGCTAAAAGCTGTTCTTCAGCATCTGTAAGATTAAAAAGCTGTTTTGTTTCAATTAAGTTCATGCCATCACAGCCCATCAATATCTTATACGCCGGGATATCTAATAAAGCTTGTCCATACATTTTGACTTTAGGATCTAGAAAATCAACGACTGAGTGTGAGATGATGGCTATCCCTGCTTCATACTTCCTTGCTCTTTTTTCAACATTTCTAAGAAATACTAAAGACTGTGGTACATTGGGGTCAATCATGAGATAACTTTCATCACAGATTAGTAACACTGGTTCAGTTCTATCTAAGCTCATCTGCTGCCAGCACCATGTAAGGATATTGAAGTACTGAGTCCTTTTAATATTGTCACTGGTATTTTGAAGATCATGGGTATCTAAACAAATACATCTTGTATTGATCTCGATTGAACTTTTTCCATTCCATAAAAAAGCGTCACTACCAAGAGCAATATCTTGAAGCAGTAACGCCAGTTCTTCATATTCATTTTGTTCATTTGGTGATATCAATTTATCCTTTATCTTTTCTTTCAAAAGATTATATAAATCAAGAAATACTGGAAAATCTTCATTGGATAACTTATTGATATCTGTATCCCAATGGATGCCAAAGTTATTATACAGCTCAATCAGTGTATTTTTAAGAATAGCTTTTTGCTTATCTGAAATTGACTGTAAATAGAGACTAAAGAAGATTTCTAGGTTCTTCATGTATATAGCCATGTCTCCCATACCATTGCCTTCATCCTTATAATATTTATCATCGTCATCCACTGGTGTAGGTCTTATTTGAAGTGGATTAATTTTACCATTGGTTCCTCCACCAGCATTGATCCAATCGCCGTCAAGCGCCATACATAACTCTCTCATTTCTCTTTCTGGATCAATGAAGATAATTTTTGTGCCCTTCATATACTCCGAAAGGGCAATATGCTTAACGACAGTGCTCTTTCCCACGCCCGCCACACCCATAATAGTAAAGTTTGTGTTGGTTCTGTCATTGCCCCTTTTCCATGGATCAAGAACAACAAGACCGCCAGTGTTATCTCTTCCAAAATAGTAACCGGTACCGTCATTATAACCAGAAGATGAAAAAGGAAAACCCCCAACAAAACTACTCATTGGAATGACCCTTTTAAGGACTTCTCCAATGGCTTCATCGAGGGTGTAATATGGGGCAATGCTTTTAAAAGCTTGTTCTTGTAGATTAGCCATAATTCTTAATTTTGCTTTGCCTGTAGCTATGATGCTTTCTGTCTTTCTACAAATCTTTTGAAAATTGTTTTCTTCCCTTGCTATCGCCATAATGGAAATAATCATAGTTCCAACTGTTTCCCCTTCTCTGTCAATTTGCAGCATGATTTTTTCGCCATCAATTGCTGCTTGTTCCGCTCTTTGTCTAACCAACGGATCTTTTACTGATTCAGCTGCACTCCTGTTTTGAATGACGCTCTTTGATAATCCTGATATAAATTCTCCGTTATCAATTGGAATAAAAGTGATACCGACAACTGTTCCCGGGATGTTAGTAATTTTAGCTAACCATCCATAATCAACTTTCTGCGGATACTTTACGATGCCGTAGATCCGTCCTGTGTTTTCACCGATTATTAGGCTGTTTCTTTTTAGTTCAAGACCGATTGGGGTGATGATGTTGAGTAGTGAGTTTTTTATAATATCTGTTTGTCTCATTTGAATCCTACCTCCCTAATAAAAAAGCTTTAGCAAATCGATATGATTTGCTAAAGCTAAGATTTTTATTTTTCTAATATACTTAATACATATACATATTAGATTTTCTGTTTGTTATAAGTGATATTTTTTATTGCATAGACTTCCACATCAGTACACTTGAATAAACATTCATCAAATATCGCTAGATTATATCCCGTTTCATTCATAACACTTTTATACTCAACACCAGCGTATACAGCTTTATTATCGTGTTCACGACTCTTTATAAAGTCTGAAATATACTGTGTCGCAACATAATCAAGAGGGCTATCACT
This sequence comes from Dethiosulfatibacter sp., assembly GCA_019084435.1. The sequence continues at coordinate 21,636 of JAHRFV010000186.1, read as the reverse complement.
TCTTCGAAGAGCTTTACCCATCTCATTATTTATTTTATTTAAATGTTCTTTATTTATGGCATGTTCCCTACAGTCTAGCCCATAAATGAACGGGCTAATCAGATTTATCCTCTTTAAATCGACAACAATTATATCTTCAAGTAATTCAAATGTACCAATTGAAACATAATCAAAAGCTCCTGCACGAACTTCATGGAGTGTTGTTTCGATAGAATCTGCTACATATAGACAACTAATGCCATTGGCGTTTGCCCTTCCCTCAGATGCACGATCATTTGGAGGTGCACCCATATCATCTTTTAAATATCCACTTTCATCAGATATTCTCCCTCTATAAAAAAGTGTTCCCTTTTTATAGGGTTTACGAATATATGAGCAAAACTTATCTAGTAGTTGTAAATTGATATAATGTGTATGAAACCTATTTTTAGATTTTAATGACTCAACAAAACCTTCCCAAGTTTTGGTTGTTAATAGCGAATGTTCTTCTAGATAATCAGCTTCATATAGTTCCTTTAAGCCGACTGGATTATTAAAAATCTCTGGGTTATAATCATATCTTTCTTTACAAATTTCAGTTACAATGCTATATATTTCTGATTCAGTTCGTTGATTAAAAATATTCCAGTTTGAAAAAAGTTCACTTTTCAGCATCTTAATTTCTGATTTTGGGAAATTATCTGGCAGTAGTACGGCCGGTGTAAAAATACTGATAAAATCTTCAAATAAATTGGTCAATTCATCATGCTTATCCGTATTATATATGTATACATCTTTGGAATGACAAATTTGACATTCTCCAATCTCATCGCATTCATGAATGATCGGTATTATTTCACTATCAAGAAAACACTTTTCACAAAATATCATATTGTTACTCCTTGTCTAAGTAATTTCCTAATAGTTCAAAATGATGCATAATGGATAGTTTCTTTACAGTGCCAAGCCCCGGATACGCTTCTCTTTTATATAAATCTTCAAATTCCATCATTCCCAAAGTATTAAGTCTCATAGTCTGATTCCATTCTACTAACTTAGAAAGAGCTTCTCTAAATTTGCCTGCTGGGTCACTTATATCATCATTTGAATCAGATACAAAATGCTTAACGCGTAAGCTGTCGTCATCTGCAAAGTAAACAATATGAATGGCTACTGCATATGGAGCAAATCCAGTGTCACTGTATTCATTCCCTACGACTGAATAATCTGCAAAACCTTTGTAACCATCCTCTAAGTAAAACAAATGATCTTCTGAAAAAGGTTCATCATCAATTTTACTATAATCAGTATTCCTCTCAAGTTTGTTAAATTTGTCATCTAGCATAACGCGATTACTTCGTATTTTCCTTCGAAAACCACTATCATCAGGAATTAAGTTAAATTTCACATCTTGATCGGCAAAATATTTCTCGTGTATTGCTATAGCGTCTTTATTCGTACAAATTGTAATCATGCTATTACCATGTTTTTCAATAAATGCTTCTGCAGAAGCATCCTTAGGCTTTAAGATTTTTGCAAATAATAAAGTATCTGTTTCACTTATTTCTTTATTAAACTGTTCCACCAGTTTTTCATTTTTGGAATCTTGATAATCATCGTAAAAACCACCAACCTGTGGGTTTGCAATTATGCACAAAACTCTATCTTCTTCTTTATATTTAGTAATTGTTTTAATAAGTGTAGAAGATAATTTAACAGGTTCAATTATTGGAATAACCTTTTCACTTAATACTTCTTTTTCTACTAATTCCCGTAATGCTATCAGTTCGAATTGTCTCCCTCTTAAATATGGTAAATACATTCCCTATCCCCCTTCAAATTGTTGTTCTAAAAATATGTTGAGCCTTGAATAATCTTCACTTTTTAACTCCATAAAATATGCTAAGAATTTCAGCTCATAAGGTACTTTAACAAAATCTTCTTTAACAATCTTATTCCTTTTTTTCAATTGCTCTATAACATAGCTATGCGCCTTTGAAATTGGAATATTTAGAAACATCTTTTTACATTCAGTATAGTATCTAAATTGAGATACATTTGGTGTTTCACCATATTGCTTTAATAGAATTGCTTCATATTCAGGTTTTCTTAAAATTTTAAACATTATGTTAGCATCCAAAGAATTATTATACTCTTCAGGTTTTCTAACAGTACTTAATCTACCACTTTTTTGTAAAACATAAATACCTATTGGTTTTTGTACTAGCTCCATTTTTTTCATCAAGGCTTTTAAATTTTCTTTATATGTTACTACTGCCACATAATTGAATGATTTGTAATAATCGTTAAGTTGACTTTCCAGTCTTTCAAAATTATCGAGCTCAGTTTTTATCTCATAAACTACAGCTTTCCCATTTATTAAAACAAAATCAGCTTTTGATTTTGCTACAGGAATCTCTGTCAGGGCAGTGGTGGTATTAACGCTATGGACCCCCAAAAGTAGCTTGTTTAGCAAGGTATTTTTATAAAAATACTCATTTCTATAATTTTTCTTTAGTTCTGAATATATTTCACTAATCAGCTCAGCATTCTTCTTTTTTTCAGGGTCTTCTGTATAACGCTTGACAACCGATACATAGGTGTTTTCAGCTTTTAACCCAATCCACTGACGAAGAGTATTCCGGGTAAATACGCGATTCAATACGTTTGTTTTGTTATCTGTCATTCTCTTCGCCTCCTTTTCCAATCTCTCTCAAATTTAGTATATCAATTTTTGATTGATTTTTCTATCATTATTTGTTATAATGCCAGATTTCTTATTTTAGCTTTGATATTCAAAGTGTTTAAGGGAACCGTTTTTAGCCTTCTAAGTGTGTATAAGCCGGATTATTAATCAAATTACATAATCTTACAATTTCCTGTTCTTTTATTATCTCACAACATATATTCGCACTTTCAAATTTCTGTATCATCTCTTTACATTCCTTCATTAACTCCTGCTCTATTCCCTCTTTATACTTAGACCATATCATAATAAAGAAGTTCCTTTCGATAACTTCTCCACTAGTGGCAAAGTTACTGATTTCCATGATTTCATTTCTGAGAAGTTCTTTTTGCTTTTGGTCTGTGGTTTCTGACAAAAGGCTTTGGTACTCATTTACAAGTGGTGTAATATCTACGGGTCTTGAGACTGCCAGAAACTTAAAGGGTTTCTGAACACTAGATAATTCGGCTGTTAAAACCTTTGAAATCTGTTCTTTTTCACTGTCTGAAAATAAATCTATGCTAATGGGATGAATCTTAATATAAGCGATAATCTGGCCATCTCTCGTGTATAGAAATCTGTCATGAATATCTTTTACGTTAACAAATTCTTGTGCTGTTTTTTGTTTTTCTGATATTTCATTCGTCTTTAATTGAATTGGTCTTTTTAAAAAGAAAAAGGCTACTGCTCCTGCAATAGCACATAATAAAATCATAATAATTGGTAATACTGGATTCATGCTTAACCTCCCGACTTTAATTGATTAGAACTGCTGGTCTTCTATAATATAGAAAACCAACACTTTCTGCTGTTGATATTGAAACGTTGTTAGCACCTGATGAACAGTGAATGACCATGATTTGTCCGTCATCATTTCTGCCTACAACGATACCAATATGGTTGACCTTTCTTGTTCCTGGTGTTGCAAGAAAAGCAAGATCACCTAACATTGCTGTACTCGCAGGAATACTTGTCGATACATTCCACTGAGCTGTTGTGCCATGGCCAATGGTTGATTCAATGGACTCAGCAGGCAATCCTGCATTCACGAATACCCAAGTCACAAACCCTGAACAATCCAAACCAAAAGGACGTATTGTGCCTGTAGATGAGCTTCCCGGTGAAGTTACTTCCATATCTGTTCCAAAGCGCTCATCCCATCCGATGGCTAGACTTTTTCCACCCCAGAAATAATTTACTTTTCCAACCAAACTTTGTGCTGCTTGAACAACTTTTTCACTTTCGATGGTTACACCTTCAGGGATATAACTTTGTATCGCATTAATTTCTTCCCTAGTTAAAAACGTTTTGACATTACTTGATGCCATCAATACACCATAACCACTTTGCCGCATTTCAGCAATCATCTGATTCTGCACATCATCAAATCCATATATTTCACCGATATCTTCAGCTGTCAAACTGTCAATGGTAATAATTTTAGTGGTTGTCGTAACTGTTTTAGTCTCAGTAACTTGCTCTCCCTTGCCATTGGTTGTCGTGACTTCAACTTCTTTTGATGAACTCTTATAAGCAGTGTTAATCACATTCATATCCCAGTAGACTTTTTTAAGCTTTTCGACTTGCCTATCAGATAACACGGCAATCTGCTCAGCATCAACCTTTGTCACATTATATTTCACAGCAAAAGCAATCAATACATCTTCTGAATTATCAATGAGTGTCCCGTCTTCACTTCCCATTACTATCATTTTAATTGAATCAGCGGAAGAATCTGATTGCTCCTGCTGAATGCTATATTTAAAATCTTCTTTCATTTCATTCAAGATGCTGATGACCGATACTGTTTCGTCATGACCACCAAGTATTGAAAAAAAGATGGCAAATGGCGAGGATAATACTAATAGAATGATAATAAATGGAACAAGGCAGGCAATCAAAATGATTCGCCTGCCCTTTTCATCTGACAAAACTGTTGTAGCAACCTTTGCTACTACCTTTAGTGTTGCTGGATCTATTGCCATGTCTATTACTCACTCCTTTTCGGACCGATGTGCCAATCCATATATAAATCTCCATCAATGGTCACATCGTCATTTAAATTAATTCTAAGCATACCGTCTGGCGTCCACATATCTATTATTTCAGCATAAACACTGTACCTACCATCCGGAAACCACAATGGAGAAAAATGGACTCGGTTATCAAAAGTTGAATACTTATTTTCCTTGAAAGCAAATTCCCCATAACCCTTTGCATCCAGTAACCTCCAGTAAGTATCATAATAAAACTCTGGGAAATAGGTAATAGCATTTTGAGCATTGGTTACATGAGAACTTGGTGCATTTGTTGTAGGATAGGTTGAAACATTGATATTAACACCATATCCGGATTTCATAACCTCTCCGTCAGCGGTTGGCGATTTTTCATCTGGCTTTAATGTCATCGACCCTGTGAGACTGGCACTATAGTTCGTATAATCATATTCCCAGTGTCCTTCATCTACCCAGTGACCATTATCAACCCACTCACCTCGATCAACCCAGCGATATCTTCTGTGCCCTGGACAATAATCATCATCTCCATCACCATCAGTATCTCTGCATCCACCAGAATGATGATAGGTATAATAATCTTTTTGCCAATCAGATTCCCATTCCCATTTTGGATGCCATACCCATTTAGGAATCCAGTTACAATCATACACGCCCCAGTTAGCTGTAGTTTTCTCTGCTTTTACTGGAATACTTGATAGCGTAAAATGATCATTCCGGTCATTGGCAGTTGGATTTGGTGGCTCACTTAAGCTTAAATCTACAACTTTACCAATTAAAGTAGCACTTCGACTTGTTCCATCAATTTTAGCTGCACTATTCCCACTAACATTTACTTGAATTGTTACATCACCAGGTACACTTGGAGTATGCCATTTAAGCCAAACCAGTTCTGAACCGCCGTCTGGAATAACAACCTCTGTACTCTTCGAATAGCCATTGGCACTGATGGTTACAGTGGCAGTATTTTTAACTGGATTGTTATAGGCAGCTTCACTTTCATGACGGTTATCGGGTGTTATGTCATCACTTGCGTAAATTCGAACTGAAGTAATAACATCTGTGTCAACACGATACTCATAGTCATACTCTGTATCATTTTCAACTACATTGACAGCATTTGCTTTTAATAGACGCATACCCCAACCCCCGCCTGCTATGATACGATCTAAATCCCAATACTCATTATCAGGAAGTGCCGACGTTACCGGATAACCAAACCAACTTTCTTCTAAAAAAATGGAATTTGGCAAATCAGAATGGGTCATCCCTGAAATATACTGCCCATCAGCTCCACCCCTAAAATTAAAATAACCTAGCTTTTGAGCTAAGGCATATTCTGTGGCAGTAAAGGCTAATGTGGTTGTACGGTCTTTTAGATATGAAATAATCACAGGTTCATAAACAATCAGCCATGGTACTTTGTTCTGATATTGACCATCAACTTTAATGGGCAGGATTTCTTCTGTGGGACAGAACTTTTTATCACCTTCAATAGTAAAACTTATGTTTTCAACTAGACCTTCTCTAGAAGTTCCTTTTTGAGTGGCAAAATAATTTATAAACATATCAAGTGTATTTACATCTCCAAAATAGGATTTTACAGAGCCTATATGACCCCCATTCGTAATTGGTATTGGTGGTGGATTGTCAGTAACTATGATTGGACTGTTATTAGGTGTTAAAGCATTTCCCTCTTGATAATTCACTTTATTTTCAATACCCCAAAAGACGTTTGGTGGCATTGAAAAGTTGGATGGCTTTACGTATATAGGCCTTGAACCAATCATTTTCCAATCTGAGCTTAAGTTTGTATTCTTGTCAGCTTGGTCTGACAAACCAACATATGCAGATACTTTATACAGATATTCACTTCCACGGTAAAACCCTTTACCATCAAGTGCATTGCTGGTATCACCTGCGCCCGTATCAGCATTATCATCGGCATATACAGTTAAAGAACCAAAAAACACTGCTATAACAAGGAATATTCCTATTACACTTTTATATTTTTTCGTCACTTTCATTCCTCCATAAAAAAAGACAGCTCCTACTTTCTAAGAAACTGTCTCAAGTATTTTTAATCGGTTAAAATTTGTCGCCTTCCCCAGCTTTTCTTCCATCTTCATAATAATCTTCACCATCTACCTCAACTGGATTCCCTGCATTCGCTGGATTTAAAAAAGGATTATCAGATAGTGGTACTAAATTACTTTCGTGCTCTTCCTCTTCTACTGCTGGTTCTGTTGTTTCTTCTGTTCCATTTACCACAACAACTTCCTCAGGTTCAATAACCAATTCTTCTTCATTGTATTCTGGTATATTATCCATATCTTCTAAATCATCATTAGTTTCCGGTTTGTCCTTTGGTGCTTCTAGTTCTGGTTTTTCTGGTGGTTCAGGCATCGGCTCCTCAATGGAAGTAACTTCTTCTTTATCTTCTGTCACTTTCGTTTCAGTATCCTTAATTTTTGGAACTTCAACAACTTGTTCTAGCACATCTGATTCATCAATTTCTTCAACAATGGGTACATTATCTCGATCAGATAATACATTGTCCTTTGCAACTTCTTGAGTATTAAGCTTTGAAAAAATCAAAGCACCTAATATTACTGCAACTATGATTAAAGATGTTCCTATAACCAGATTTATTTGTTTAGGATTTGTTTTTTTCATATTCCACGACCTCCTTAGTTTTCGTTCATAATCAACTTTACTTCTTCTAATTTTTCTTTCAACATATCAACTTCATGTTGAAGAGTTTTCTTCCCTTCTTCCGTTAATTGATATATCTTCTTATTTCTTTCCTGACTGGTCTCATCAATCTGTTCTATGAGCTTAAGGTCCAACAGCTTCTTAAGAGTTGGATACATAGTCCCTGTTTTTATTTCAAGTCTACCTTTTGTGATATTTAGTATATCTCTTGTCAGTTCGTAACCACTCATAGGCTCTTTAGATAGTGCCAATAAGATATAAAAGCTTGGTTCATTCAGATTTATAGCTGGTTTATTTTTCATTTTCATCAACTCCAATAATGATATGTATAATATATACATGTTATATATCTACATATTATCATCAGAGATTTAGTTTGTCTACACTTAGCTTATTTTTTTTAGAATTTGGGACTATATCCTGCATTGACTTTAAGACGAATCTCCATTGGCGGTAAGTGCTTCCAACCAAAGGATAAAGGTACAAGCAGTGTCACCCAGCCTTCTGCTTCAAACCTGGTGTTATTGTCACTCGTTGCAAAAGGTGCATTATTGATCTGAATATCCAAATCGTATAAACGATATTCCAAATACCCACCTGCATATTTATTTCCACCGATTAGTCCCAGTTTATCACTTAATTTCATGAGCACTGCACCTGAATCAACACGCTCTTCCCATCTATCCATCTCATCTAGCTGATAACCACCAGAATAGCCTTCTCTTAAACCGTTGTAGACTTCGTCATAGTTTTCAGTCGCTACAGCAATAACAGAAGATTGTAGGGCATCTCTGACACCACTTGCTATGATTTGTAATCTTAAGTATTCACTTGCAACTGTAAAGAGAAGTATCAGACATAAAATAATGACAATGGCAAAGAGTGCTGCACTGCCTTGTTTATCTTTTATGATTTTCATCACTTGTGATATACCTCCGATCTGCCTGTTGCTTTGGCTGTCAAGGTAATGGGAAAAGAGCCAAATTCAAAAAAGCCAATATCTACAGGTAATGTTAAAACAAGGCTAAACTCTTCATTGAGATCAATATTCCCTGATGTAGACCAATTCACTGTTGGATCAATCCCAAGACTTGACCTGAGTTCATTTTTTTTGGCCGTGGTTTCTGAACCAATTCGCCCTTCAATTTCAGCCACTCTTGCAAGCTCGTTAGCAAATGTGTTTAAATCGCTTTTTACCACAAAAACAGGATAGACCTTCACTGCCATAGCAATGACCATCATTGCTACAAGGACAACAACCACCACATCAATATAACCCTCTCCCCGTTTTGATTTTAAAATTTCTATCATTCCACCACCTCCTAAAATAGTTTCCCAAGGGTTTCAATAATTTCAACAAACATAACAGATAGATACATCATCAAAAAGCAAAAGAGCATGGCAAAGGAATACTTCCTTATCTTTGCCGGTCTTTTCATGGCAATTGTCTTTAATCGTTGCAACTCTAACTGTTTCAAATCATGGGATAGCATTTGAAAATACACAACACCATCATCCCCTCGTAGTACACCAATAAGCCCACGAATCGTTTCAGACAATGATGGGCTGTTGAGCCTTGCTTCCATTCTTGTAAGGGCTGATTCATAGCTTCCTGACTTCATGTCTGCCACGGTAATCTCTAGCTCATTCTTAAAACTCTTGCCCGCATTTTGTTTGTAGGTTTCTAGGATATTAAGCACATTTCGATTGGCTTTTAATTCCTGAGACAAGGTTGAGACAAAACGTGGCAACTCAAACTCGATCTCTTCCCTTCTTTTTCTGACAGCTTCATCTGCACTTCGGATTTCTTTGAAATAGACTGCTACTGCTAAAAACAATACAACCGGAAATACCATGGGGAAAATAAATAAAGCAGGGATTATAAAAAGTAGCATCATCCCTGCTTTTAGCCAAGCTCTTGCAACAAAGGTTTCAGGCGAGAGCTTTATATTTGCTGATTTTAAAGTCGCTGTAAGTTTTCTTCTGCTGTAATCTGTCATATGGACTACTTTAGATAATTTAATCGCCCATTCATTGATTAATACTTCAAGATTCTTAGATTTTTTTCTTTCCCTTTTATCTATGACGTGGACCGCTTTAATAGCTCGTCCTGAAGGCAATTTTACTAGGTCCTTCAAAATCAGATACACACCTAAAGAAAAGGATATCGAAAATAAAAGTAAAATTTGTATCATCCTATCACCCCTTTCTACCTCTTATATTCCACAGGCTTAGATAATTTAACGACGACTGCCAAAGAAATAAATATGACGATACCACAAACTGCCAGTACGAATTTACCAATGCCTGTGAACATCAAGGTATGGTACCAATCTTTGTTGAGCATATACATGAGTGGTATGTTACCGATTAATAATATGCCCATGGTAACAAATTCTTTAATGGGTTCATAGAGAAGATAATCAAGTTCTGCTGAGACCATTCTCATATCTGATAATTTAGATACAATAGGTGTCAGCGTACTTTTAAGGTTTTTATCTTCCTGGCAATCAATGAGTGCATCCACCCACTCATGAAATACTGAGCTTTCTATTTTAGGTTTTAAGCTTTCCAGAGCCATTTTTGTATTAGCATTTATAAGCTTCGTCTGTGTTAAAAAAACATGAAATACATCCTGAACTGGTGGATTGATATAGTTGACGTTTTCTTCTATGGCAGTGATAATACTCTCACTTCTTAAATAAGATGTTGTAATGATTGATAAAGCTGTTTCCAGTTCACTGTTTAATCCCTTTTTCCATTTTGTCGCTGTAAACTGGACGTACCAAAAAGGAAGTAATGAAAAACCAATGGCTAGTACTGGTACAAGGAACATATTATTTAGTGTAATGGCAATAAAAAAGCCGATGGTCATAAATACTAGGGATAGTATGACAATCAGCATAAATAGATTCTCTTTATTGTTCATTTTTAGTACGTGTTTGGTTTCATCAATAAGCTTTTTCAGTCCTTTTTTCTTTTTCTTACTGGTTAATGCTTTGATTCTTTCATTTAATGGCTGTTCCTTTTTATTTCTATTTTTCAAAATGTCCGTTGCCAAGTCAAAGGGTGAAAGTTCAAATGTAACAAAGAGACCACTAATCATGGCAATAAATGCGATAAATAATAAACTACTCATGGTCTCCACCTCCTTTAAACCCTTCTAAAAGGCTACTTGGCATACCGTTTTCCAGAAGTCTTTTCTTTAAAGATAATGATATGTCATTGACCTTTTCATATTTTCCAATGATTTTAAGTTTCCCATCTACAACAGCATTGTCTATAACATTGAATTTATATAATGTCCTGATTGCTCTTGTTCCATCATCTTTAATTTCACATTCGGTAATTTCCATGATATGCCTTGAGTTGTCTTCTAGCTTTTTTGAAAAAGCAACAATGGGAAAGGCTTCCGTTACCAGATTATAAAGGGTTCTTTCATCCATATCATAGCGCTGTTTACACAGGGTTACCATTCGATAATAGGTGGCAATACAAGAGCTGGCATGAATGGTAGTTGTCACCCCATGGCCAGTCCTCGCCGATTCTTGGGCGAAAAAAGCTTCTTCCGACTTCATCTCAGCTACACAGATATAATCTGGGTTCACTGTAAGTCCTGTTTCAAGGAGTTTTACCATGGTAATATTCTGTTTTGGATCATCGCTATGTCGTGTTACGGTGTGGATAACATTGTTGATAACTTCACCTTTTTCATTTTTCTTGACTAGATTAAACTCTCTTGTCCCGTTTTCAATGGTATAGAGTCTCTTGTTATCCGGTAGTGTTGAAAGAATCCAACTCATGAGAGTGGTTTTACCGCTAGACGTTGCACCTGTTATACAAAGGCTTTCACCATATCGATGTGCCAATGACAGGAAGTCTAGCATTTCCTCGCTTGCTGTATTCTGTCTAATAAAATCCTCTTTGACCAGTTTCTTGGGATTAACAATACGAATGGAAACCGCAACACCTATTGCGGGATCTATAACACCTTGTCCTAAAACTGTGATTCTAATACGCTCAGATAAATGACCCACAACAATAGGCTGTGACTGGTCAAGAATCATACCGCTTTTATGAAGCAGTCTTCGGATGACATCAATGGCATGGCTTGGTGAATTAAAGGTTTCTTTTATCGGTAAAATTTCGCCATTTGAATAAGTGACCTTAATATCATTCCATCCGTTAATATTGATTTCTTCTATGTCACTACGAAAAATATACTTGGTTAGAAATGAATATTCTGCCATTTCTGAGTATAGGGTTTCTACCAACTCATCTAGGTTCATATCTTCAACCGCTAATGAATAGTCCATCAGATACTTGGTGATGTAGGACTTCATCTGGTCTTTTTGATTTTCGCTGTCATGGGATATTAAAATTGCATATTTTCCTGATATATATTCCTGCACTTCATGAAGGATATCAGAAAAATCTCGGATATTCTTTGCTGAATCTAAAAACACACCACTCATTTACACATCACTTCCTTTTTTGAGAAAACCCATTTTAAGGTTCTTTTCCTTCTTCTTTTCTTTTTTCTCATAGTCATCTTCACCAAAGAACAATGTATCCATAAGGCTTTGAAGTTGCTTATTGTATCCCTCGCTCTTTTTATCTGTTAATGTTTCAAAGAGCCTTGCTTCAAGTACTTGTCGCTGAAGTTCTTCACTATAATCCAGTTCATTCTGAATGCCACCAAAACGATTACCAACAATATCTTTAGGCATTTCTGCTTTCACATTGGATAATACCTTAATATGATTTTCCACATTGTATTTTCTCTCTCCCAATAAAGGTAACGAAGCGTCATAGAAACTAATGGCCTTTAAGTCTGGTGATATTAAACGAATGACTTGATCTGATAATTCAAGTGCACCTCTTGATAATAAATCATGGTGAAACTGACTGCTGCAATCCACAATAATGTGATCTGCAAGATGCTTTAACAGAATGTAAAAATCAAGGATTCTCTCTTTCCCGTAATCTGCATAAGTTCGAATATTTTCTCCATGAAGATAGCTTAAAACACTTAGGTTCTTGGTATTAGGGATTGGAATACACTTTTTCAGGATGCTCTCTTGAGAAATCTGAATCGATGACAACAACGCTCCTAGTGACTGATCCTTTGTTTCTGTAAAGGGAAGTACGGTATGAATAACCGGTGCATAGGAGTCCGCCATAACCAATATGACACTTTTGTTCTTCTTAGCCAGTTCGTTTGCAATTTTAATGCTCAAGGTAGTTTTTCCGCTATTTGGATTGCCCCATATAGCAATAATTTTATTGTTCTTCACCTTTATTTACCTCCACTTCTTTCTCAACTTCTTGGTTACTTCCTTGTATTTCATCTTGAGTTATAACATCCGTTTCATTTTTCTCAACTTGTTCTGGATCTTCTCTTTCAGTCAAAATCAACTCCTGTTCATATAAGAATTTATCTGCATTTTCATTTGTCCCACGATACACAAAGACTGCATGTATTTTACCCTTAGCTTCCATCTCAGCAAGTAGTTTTGCCTGCTTGTCTGTTACCTTTAATGTCAATGTAGCTGGTAACTCCTTATCTTTTTCTATGGCTTCTTGATCCATTTCATATTCATCTGTATCAAGACCTGTTCCGGCTGTTACTGCTAGTACCTCTACATATTGAAGCTCCATAGGGCTTACCGTTTCTCTCATGTCACCAAAATCAGAAGCCATGACCGTAACAATATCCCCTGGTTCTAATTTTCCAGATAAACCTGCAGCAAAGCTTTTAATACTAACTGATATAGCTCGATTACTACCATCAAAGTCTGTCAAATACTCATAATTTACAAGGGGGTTACTTGAAATCTTAGAATTCAAAACATAGTCACCTGCATGAAGTTCTGTTAAGGCATACTTGCCGACGATATTTTCTTCCAGACGTAAAACTGTATCTGGCAAATTATATCCACCAATTTCAACTGTTTCTATCATCTTTGACGTTATTAGATCCCCTTTTTGAATACTCTCTGTTACTCTTACAACCGATACTTTTTCAGAAATAGCCTGATTGAATAAGGGGGTCAATCCAAAGCAAATAATTAGAGATAGCACGATACTGGCTATCCCTAGAACGGTCCTGTTTCTTAATATTTTTTTCATTGCTTGTATTCCTCCTGATCTTTTCTTTTATTTAATTACAAAATTGGCTATTATACAGCCTGCTCCTAGATATGGTCCAAGTGGTATATTTTTAGTCGCCTTTTTATTTCCAATCATGCTATAAGCAAAATGAATGATAATGGCAAGCATCAACCCAAGAATACTTGCCACATATCCAGCTTGTAAGCCTAAGTAAAAGCCACAAGCTCCCATAAGTTTAATATCACCACCACCTATGCTGTTTTCTTTAAGAAGTGCCATAATAAAATAAGGCAAAGGAACAAGCATCAGCCCTAATACTGCTGAAACGGGTTCCATATCAATCAATCCAATAAGAATAATTAGCACAGGTATATGGTCTGGTATTGTTCTTGTCCTAAGATCAATCATGGCAACATAAGTTAATAGCATAATGAAGGTTAGCATTTGAAAAACTCCCATAGGCTACCTCCATTCATCTTGATATTTGTAAGGATAATATTTTTGAGACCGGGCAAAACGAACCATAAAACCTACCTGATCCACGACTGAAATATTGGTATGGTCTTTTGTCAACATGATGACACTTCCTGCAATTGCCACAAGAATAGTAACAATACTCACTACCGTATTCTTAAAAATCAGGTAATACATAATATCAAGAATGCCAACGATTATGGTCACCATAATGGTTTTAAATAATTCTTCTTTACCGAACCCATCAAAAATCTCAACCCTTGTTTTTAATCCTTGGGGAATATACAAGGGATTCTTTTTTCTTTCTTCCATACGCACCTCCATCACATGTAATAGTTCATGACTAAATCTTTAATCTGCCATATGCTTTCTGCTAAGACATAAAAGATTACTGTGTTTTTCATTCTCTTTTTATAGCTGGAACCTTGTTCTTCATCCATTCCTATATGAATAAAGCAGTGAACGACTCTTAAAACTGCTCCTACACGAATTAGAAGGATGAAGGCATCAGCCATTTCTTTTAATAGATCCACTGCCTCACCATCCTTCTATTTTTTAAATACCGCTTTTCCCATTTGATAGATTCGAGCAGTTGAGTAAACTCGGTTCATCATGCCACCGCCACCATTTCCACTTGAAACAATTAAGAATTCCTGCAAGAACTTTGGTGTCCTTAAGGCCAATAGCAGAGCTGCTAGTCCCCAAAACACATGGGCATTGAGCATTAATGAAACACCTAGTTTCGCTAGTACAATCTGCACCAGAACAGCTGTTGTACTTTGAAAGAACTTTTGTATATAGGTTCTAAACACTCCATTGTCTTGATCCATTAAACCCACACAAGCTAAAGGTAAACCTATTCTAAGAATTAGAATTTCAAGTCCTCTTGTGAGAAACTGTATATACAGCATAAAGAAGCAGATAAAAAAGATGATAGATACAATACCCGTGAAAATCCCTGCGCTCGTAATACCGGTAATAATGGTACTGAAATCCGTTGCCATATCATTAGAGACCGTGGTAATTAGTTCATTGCTTAAGTCTTCAACAATTTCTGCCAACCAGCCATATAAGGTTGGAAAACTAATAGCGATGGCAAGCGACTTGAAAAAACCTGTAAGGAGCATAATGGGTTCAACCTCTGCATCGCCTTCTGTCCATAAAATATATCTCTCAAAGCCTTTCTTTAAAAATTTCAAGACAATAAGAGAAACACCAAATGAAAAGAAAATATCAAATATGCCACTGATACCACTGGTTCCAAGAAGTGTATCCATATAGTCTTCTGCATGAAGGGCAATGGGAACAAGGCCATCTAAGAGTGTATTTACATATGCCAAACAGCCCGTTAATATGGCACCAATTAATAGCATGATGACGTATTCCATTAATCTGCACCTCCTTCTCTGATAAAGTATTCAGGGGCTAAAAAGCCCCCTGTTACTTTAAATTATTCATTTCCATACAATTAGCTCACGCTACCACTAAAGTTGAACATGTCCTGGATACGTTGTCTCAAAGTAGGAAGAATCACATCACCGAAAAGAGCGTACAAACCCGCTAACAGCAAGGCTCCAATGACAATTGAAATCAAAATTTTAACCGCCGAATCAACCATTCCTTCACCACTATTTCCCGCAAGAATCACTTTTCCTTTAACCATTACTTTTACCATTTCCATTTGTGCTTTGTTCATTAACTTTCTCATTTCATTACCTCCGTAAGTTTAAATTTGTTTTTTATTTTTAATCGGGACTTTCCCATGATTAAACGTAGTAACCAATAATCAGATTAAGTGTTGCAGAAGCTAGAACTGCTCCTATAACTGAAACAATTACCGTAACAATACGGTTGTTCCACTTTTTCTGATCGATTTCATCTGCTGCACTTCTTCTAATGAAGAAATAAATAATCAGCAAAACACCGACAATGGGAGCTAAAACCATTAGCCATGTCGTTACATCTTGAATCAATTTTTCAGTACCTTTGACAATTTGACTGTCCTTAACCGTATCCGCCATAACTGGAACCGTTGACATCATCATTACGACCAGCGTTCCTAAGATCGTCTTTAAAAGATTCCTTGCTTTCATTTTTAGTGGTTTAAGTTTCACCTTGTTCACCGCCTTTCATATTTCGCATATAAACAAAATTCGATTTTTCTTCTTGGGTGTAATACTCCCAAATATTCCATGTATCAATGGCATTAGAAGCTTTTCTTTGATTTCGTTTTCCTTCTCTTTTTTCACGCACCTTTCTGTTGTGTTCTTTGTCCCCAAGTCCAAAGAGGGTATTTAAAAACCACTCCGATAGATCTGGCAATTGCATCATTGCCGGGTGATTTCTCGAAGTGATTAATGTATAAGGTCTATTGATTCGTCTGATCTCATCCACCGTTAATAAAGCTCGGTGAGTCAGATTTACACTATGTGAACTTGATGGATTAGAATATTTACCATGAGATGAACTTAAAGAATAAGTGGATACGGTATAGTTCCCCAGCTTCTTTGATATTTCATCCAAAGTTCCCAAATCATCTGCCTGAAGATAAAGCCAAGTTTCACAGTTAGATTTAATCGTTCCAGCGACTTCTTTACCATACTTCTCATCCAGCTGCATAAAGCTTTGAAGGAATAAATTAAAGCGAATGCCTCTACCACCACCTACAGTCAGCTTATTAGCAAAGTCTGGTATTTTGACAAAGTTGCCAAATTCTTCAAGCATGAAGTTTACTCTTCTCTTTAAGCGACCACCTCTTTCATCTGCATTTTTCACCAGTTGCATATAACATTGGTTGACAAAGAGACTGGCTAAACTATAATAAGTCGTCTTTTCATCAGGAAGCACAATAAACAGTACCTGCTTGTCCGTTCCCATTTTCCTTAAGTCAAAATCACTGGCTTCTGACATCGAATGAATGAGTGGGTTTGTAAACAGTCTTAATGTTGTCAGTGCTGAAGTATAAAATGATCCTCTCGTTTTACTTGGAGCAACTTCACTTATGGCAAGTAAGGCTTTTGCAGGATGATGTGCCGGCATGTTCTTCATGTATTTAATGATAGGCATTGCCCCATCCACCACTTTGCACATCTCACTGATGAAGAAATAAACATTGCTCATGTTCTGATATCTTCTGTCTTTACCATTACGATTGTCATAAACGACTGCCATAATGGCACTGGCAATAATACTAGCTTCACCATTGGTCCATATTTTTTCATTATGGCTATTCTCCGGTACAAGGGCAGCTGTTAAATCCCATGTGGCATCTACTGCTTTAGGAATATTATTTTCATCAATGGCATCAATGACCGGTTGTAGGAAGTTATACCGATCACTCTTTAGGGGATTCTTAAAGTCAATGCAAATCACTTCATAACCAAGAGCTTCAAAATAGGGATAGGTATAAGTGAAGATTTCACCTTTTGGGTCACTAATAACTAAACTTTCACCTGAAAGTCCCAGTAATCCAACAGATTGAAGCACCACAGACCTTGTTTTCCCTGATCGTGTTGCACCAATGCAGAGACTATGGGTATCCTCATCAATGTAAAATATCTTTTCTGTATCGCCTTCTTGATGAAAACCGACAACAATACCACCTTGGTTTAGCTTGGGTAACGAATATTCCTGCGTATCGGTTTCTGACAAGTCTTTTTCACTTGACTTTTCATTACTTCTTTCTGGTAACCTTTGAAGGGCTTCTCCTTGGGATAAGCTTTTTTCTTTTGAACTGTTTTCTTTTTCTTCATCCTGCCTGGTCCTTTCCATTAATATTTTTAGTTCGTTGCTTCTAAGCTTTATATATTTAAACTCTTTATTTTTTTCTTCTTCTGTGAGCCATCTTGCTGATCCAAATTGCATTTGTCCTGCTCTAACCGGCGTTGATATATCTGGTGTAATTGCGTCTAAATCAGATTGATAGGGTTTCATATTTGCCAAATAGAAATAAATAGAGCACAGAAGGATAAAGCCTTGTAGATAGAAAAATAGCGACAAATGTTGACCACTTGCCGCCATGCTTTCAAAACATGATTTTATTGGAATAAAGGTGAGTACCTCCATTTTTCCTGATAATAAAAAATGTAGGTTGGTGGAAAAATAAATATTCATCCATAAACCTACAAGAAATATTAGTGCTGATATCATCAGCTTCAGTTGTTTATACTTCATCTTTAAAATCACCTCACAGTTCTATCCCATCATCAGCAACCATTTCTAAATCTTCAAGCTTTTCATGACGAAGAATCTCAGGGACAATCAATTCGATTTTTTCTAGAATCGAACCGATAGCTTTTTCGTCCTTATAATTCAAGTTACCATTAAGTCCCACATAATTCACTAGGCTTGAATGGATTAACTTTAAATCTGTTTCTCCAAACATCCGATTAGCATTAATAAGTCCTGCTCGTTTAGCAAAATCTTCTTTTGCAGCTTCAAGACCTGTAAAATAATGCCCCAATGTAACGGAATTACCATCATAGGTATATCGCCAAGTCACAAATTCAAAGCCTTCCTGCATTTTACCCATAGCTAGAACATGTCCATCATGTTCTAAAATTTTACGATAACCCTCTCTTAATCCATCTGCCTGTAATGGTTTAAGTTGATTGTAGAGTTCCATTAATTTTGTCATTTAATCGTCCACCTTTCTTTTACATACTATTTTCACTTTCTTTGTCCCAGTTAAGCCCTTTTCCCTTCTTTGATTCTTCGATTTTTTCTTTAAGTGCCTCCCCTTCCAGTGTTGATAAAGGATAGTTCTTGCCGGTATCTAATGGAGTATCCATTTTAACAAGTTGAACTGCCGATAAAAGCATTTCCATTTTACCTTGAGAAAGCTTAGCATCCATCCTCTGACTGTTTAATTCAAAAGCTTTTAACAGCGCTTCCTTTGTAAAATGCTCTGGAGGATACAGCTTTCTATTTCTGCATTTTTTGCCCTCCCCATTTGTAAAAGTAATATATTTTCTAGTATCACTCCAATCCACTTGATAGCCTAATGCCTTCATATTGAATATGAATTCCTCTTTACTTCTAGCAATCCATTTCACTTTTTTCACTGCTAAAAAGAGTTCATATTTCCAACTATGACCTTTTTCTTTAGAACGGTATTCACCCCGATTCATATGACTGCCTGATTTGCCCTGGGTAATGATCAATCCGTATTTTTTACAGATTTCATCAGAATAATCTTTCATCATTTGAAGCTGCTCTGCACTTTGTTTCCACTTCATACCGGTTTTCTTATTGACGGTATTTACGACAAAATGGGTGTGAAGATGATCTCTATCTGTATGCACTGCATAAGCAACTTGAAAACCTTTAAAGGTTTCCATTTGAACAAGCTCATCCGCAATTTGTTTGACGATTTCCGGTGTCACCTTATCATAAGGAGCAAAGCTCTGAGTGAAATGAATGTATTGTCTACCCTTTAATTTACTGTATTCCGACTTCGTCATGAAAAACTCGTTATAAGCCGTATTTACTTCACAATTGTGACCACCTTTAAGATTTTCATCTGTTTTAGCGGGATTGATAATATATTTTAAGACTCTGTTAAGCGCTGATAAGGTGTTGTTCTTCCCGTTAATAAATTCAATAACAGCCATAAGGTCTACATCTCATCTAACTCAGTATCTAATTCATTGGCTAAATCCTTTAAATCCTCAAGCATCTTCTGACTGAATTCAGATTTAACACCTACTGAATCATATAGATAAGATAGTGCGCCAATCATCTTTCCAGGATTCTCTTCAAAAAGTTTTGATTGCCTGATGTCTTGCGATATTAGAAAGTCTTGTCCCTCAGCATATTGTCCCTTAATAACAACATCAACTGCATAAGAACCTTCAGTAATGCCTATGGTGGTATACTTTCCATCTGTTGGTAATTGATTAAAATAATCTGCTGCCTCCTTAAGATCATCCATCCATTTGCAGCCATGTCCAAACCGATAAATATGATATTTCATTTGTCATCACCTCTTCCCTTTCACTAATTTACATAACTCATCCCATAAACCGGTGAATGCTTCTCTAGTTTTCGTTAGATTAACTGCCTTGATTTTTCCTTGATGGGCTAATACAGTCAATTGGTTTAAGTTGTTGCCGATTTTAGATAATTGATGATTCATCTCTTTAATGTCATCAAAAAAAATAATCTCCTTGTCCAATGCGGACAGGGAGACATATCTGCTGATGCTTAAATTTGCTTTTTTCGCTTTACCTACAATCTTTTGATATTCTTTTTCTGTAACTCTTAAGTTGATTCGCCTTGATTTATTCATAGCATCACCTGCCTTTATGAGAATCAACTGAGGGTTTGGGAGCAACGCTCCCAAGAATTAAAAGGGTATGGGAAACTCCCATCAAGCACAATGTCATACATTGTGGAAGCTTGCCCTCATGAAAGCAGAGCTTTCCTATTCGGTCTTTGGGCTATTGAAAATAAAAGTCAGATAAACTCAATCTCCATCTCTTCATCCAATTCCCCAGAAATTTGCTTTTCAATATCCCCATTAAATCGCATATCGATTCCACCTTTGGCAACTAGATAATTCTTTCGATCCAGATTACAAAACAAATCTCTTGGCGTTGTGTACTCATCTTCATAACCGTTAAAAAGATTATATGCAAGTCTGACTAATGCTTTACTACTAGAACACAAATCCACTTCTCCATTTGTTAGAATTTCTGGATTAATTTCATGATTCTTAAAATCATAGATATGTCGAAACTTTGTAAATAAATCTTCGTTCCCTCCAATGATATAAAAAAGTGACATCCTCTCTAAATCACTTGGATGGGTTCGGTCTTTTAAAATCATATTTTGAAAATTATAAGCATGATCTTCATTTAAAAAATACATTTACTGCCTCCTTTCAAAGCTCCATTTCTTCTTCGATATCCCTTTCTGTTTCATAACTTATTACTGGTTCTCTTGCTTGACTTTGCTGTAGATTGCTTTGTATGGTTAGTAGGTCTTCATTAAAATCCTTACCTGTTGGACTATGCCTTAGAAGTTTATAGTTCTCATGATATTTCTCATTAAACTGCTGGCAAGCAAAATGCCCTGCTTCGTCATTGTCGAGGCAGAGCATAATTCTATTAATCTCTGGATGCAGCTTTAAGTAATAATCTAATGCTCGATCAGCTACACCTCCAAGTGAAATCATATGATGTTCAAAAAATTCAATCCCATGATATTGGAGCAAAGTTAAATAACTCATCAGATCAATGGGTGATTCAAAGACACATACCGACGTGCTGCTTCCCTCATAAGAAAAGGGAAATGCCTTATCAGAGTTTTTTACATCCCCCCGATAGGAATTCCCCCTTGTATTAGTGCTGCGTACACTGGCGTATTTGGCTTCATGGTTTTCATCATAGCCTACAAAGACACAGCTTCTATGGGTATTCTCATAAAGCTTGTCTTGACTGATAAAATCGTAAACAACTTCTTTATCAATACCTCTTGATTGTATGAGATAGGCAATGATGAAAACCATGAAGCCAAATACGCCAGTGTACGCAGCACTAATACAAGGGGGAATTCCTATCGGGGGGATGTAAAAAACTCTGATAAGGCATTTCCCTTTTCTTATGAGGGAAG
>JAHRFV010000122.1 GCA_019084435.1 Dethiosulfatibacter sp. | reverse complement strand
GACTACGCTCTATAACAACGCCCATATATTGATTACGGAGTCTCTGAATCATTGACTCCTTTGTTTCTGCGCATATGATTCTATTCAAAGTATTCTTGACTATTTAATTATTTTGGTTGACTTTTGTATAGCTGGCTCCGTATACTATTTAAAATTGAAACGATATTTCAAATTCATTATAACATTAAACAACTGACGGCTCAAGGATTAAATTACCCTCCTTAAACCTATTGAGACCTAACAATGATACATCCACTGTTGGTTTAATCCCTGAAATCATTTCCGCAATAATAACACCTGTTAGTGGACCAAACATAAATCCATGTCCACTGTAACCTACAGCTAGATAAAAACCATCAATCTCTTCTACTTTTCCATAGATAGGTTGCTTGTCAGGAGTCATATTGTATAAACCCGCCCATTGTCTCACTACCCTCAGATTAGCTACAGGGGGCAAAACATTTTTAATCGTTTTAGCCATGTCTTCCAAGAATTTCCAACTTGAAGTAATTCGAAGATCTCTAGGCTCTTTATCATCTCCCCTTCCCATAATAAATGGTCCCTTTGGATTTTGCTGGCAGTAAAGGTTCATGGAGAATGACATGACCATAGGTCCCTGTACATGCTCTATCGGCTCTGTTACGAGAATCTGATGCCTATCCGAGTAAACAGGTATGTCAATCCCAACCATATCACATATATTTTTAGAGTATCCTCCAGCAGCATTGACAACTTTATCCGTCCATATATCGCCCTTATCCGTCACAACTTTTTCGATTTTGTTATTATTTATAATGATACCTTGTACTTCTGTATATGTCAAAAATCTGACACCTAGTCTTTTGGCCGCTTTATAATATGCATCAGTCGTTAAAAAGGGATCTAAAAATCCATCCTTTTGACAAAAGGCTGCCCCTAGCAAAATATCTTTGTTTAAATGGGGTACGATTTCCTTGGCTTCTTTCACAGATACCATTTTAGAAGGTATTCCAAGTGAGTTCTGTAGTTTGACATTTTCCTGAAATTGAGATATTTCCTTCTCTGTGGTGGCCAATAGCAGATAGCCTCCTTGATAAAAAGTGACATCCCGATCATACTCCAGTATTTCATTGGCATTTTCATAAAACTCAATACTTTGCTTTGCCAGCAAGCAATTCATTTTTGTCCCCCACTGCATTCGGACTCCGGCTCCGCACCTTCCAGTCGCCCCGCTAGCAATATAGGATTTATCGACTACTATGATGTTAGTTATACCTTTTATAGCTAGATTATATGCGATAGAACAGCCTGAAATGCCGGCACCTATTATAACAACATCTGCACTATAACTCATCTCTTCCAGCCTCCTCGGCAATCAAGCTCAGCTTCACCCCGACAACAGGTGGTCTGTTTGATTGCATGTTCAGTTCATTGAAATCCTTGCCTGTTGCCATTGATAATTCTCTTAGAACGATATTACCACAGGTCTTACCCTGACAAGGACCCATACCGATTCTGGTAATCCTTTTTATCTCCTCAAATGTATGGTATCCCTCATTGATTAGGTCTCTCAGTTCTTTAAGACTAACATCTGAGCACCTGCAAACCATTGCATCATTTTCACTCATTAAAATACCTCCAGACTTATATGTCTAAATATATACATCAGATCTCTCGGAACTTCTAATGTAATAATATTGGTCCTGTCAAAATTTTTGTTGCTTCTGACTCTCAACACCTTCACATCTGTCAAGTATTTTCCTTCTCTGTCAAGTGCTCTGACCATGTCTCCAACATTAGGGAGGGGTTTCATTTCATACGGTATGCTAAAGTGAATATATTCCTTTGATTTGGAGCCGTCAACGATTGAAATGGCAAGCCCGGGACACTTTGTGAGACATATGCTGCAACCTGTGCATTCTTTGATATTCATAGCTGGTAAATTGTTGATGTTGTCTCCAATGTATATAGCTCCAAACCGACATGATGTGGCACACGGATTACAGGGAATCTCTTGAAAACATTCGATTACAGCCACTGGTCCTTTATTAATTATTTCAATAGGAGGAAAAGCTTCTTTAATCTGTTCTTCAGTTGGAACGCCTTGAATTTCAAGCATAATCTCTCCTCCTCTCGATTTGGCTGATTCCTGATAGAATATGAGCCCCTTCCGGTCCGGATCTCAGGTTGCTTAATTGACTGTTGTAATCCTGAATCTTTTCATCAAATGAAGCATGCCTCTTACCTACCTTTGCAGCTGCATGTAGTCCCGCCAGATAGCCTTCAACCATCGCGCTGCTTGCCTCTTCAATCCCACCGCTATCTCCTGCTGTAAAAATACTGTCTATTGTTGTCTCATAATTTGAATAACGATATGGAACAAAACCACTTAAAGAACTCACATATTTCATTTCACAACCTGCCATGGATAGCAGCTCGTTGAGAGGTGACAACCCTACTGAAATGCACATGACATCGACGTCAAAAGTCTTTTCAGTGTTTAAAATCGGTTGAAATTTCTGATCAACTTGCCATATAACAGCTTTTTCTAGCTCAGATAAGCCTATTGCCTCCTTTACAGTGTGGTTGGTATAAATCGGTATGCCCATCCTTCTTATTTTAGAGGCGTGTACTAGATAGCCCCCAATCCTCGGTGCTGCATCTATTATGGCTACAACCTTAACACCTGCCTGCATCAACTGATAACTGACAATCAATCCAATATTGCCCGCGCCAACCATTAAAACCCTTTCACCGGGTTTTACACCATATACATTCATAAGTGTTTGTACAGCTCCAGCTCCATATATTCCCGGTAGATCATTATTTGGGAATGTGAGGAATTTCTCATAGGCTCCTGTTGCCACAATAATCGCCTCAGGCTTCATCTTATAGTATTTAGATTCATTCTCCATTAGCGTAATAACTTTGTCCTCATACAAACCTACAACATTGGTATTATTGATGATTTCAACCCTATCCTCATACTTTTTAATCTCATTTAACAGAATATCAGTAATATCAATTCCTCTAGTTGACGCATACTGTCTCTCCGATCCAAAAAACATATGGGTTTGTTTATTTAATTGGCCTCCAAGAGCTTGGTTTCTTTCAATTATGGACACACGAGCACCTGATGATGCGGCACTGATGGCAGCACAAAGTCCTGCTGGACCACCTCCAACGATTGCTATGTCTGTTGTTTTCATTCCAATCCCCCCTTGTCCTTTTGAACCTCTACTCTGACGCCTTCCTCAAGCATGGTTACACAGGTTTTTACATTGGATTTTCCATTAACCTTCATAAGACATGAGGAGCAGTTTCCAATTGCGCAATAAAAACCCCTGGGCCTGTGTTTAAACAAACTCTCTCCGAGGACTTTCACACCGCTTGCATGCAGGGCTGAAGCTATAGTATCGCCCTCTAAACCTTCCATTTCTTTACCTTCAAAGAAAAATTTTATTACTTTCCTGTTACCAAAATCCAGGATAGGATGATTCTCTATTCTCATTTTTACCTCCATGCTGTTACTCTCATTAATATAACTAGCAATTATTGTGCCAAAGCTCTAATGAATAAAAAGAAGAGTATTGCTTTGTTTGATTAGCTATACTCTCATTTTTAATATTCAATTGATGTATAATTCTGTTATGAGTGTCTGAAAACCGACATTATGTCAATAAACCGACACTAAAGGCGATATTTTTCCATTTTATAATAAAGGCTGCTTCTTGGAATTTTTAGATATTCTGCTGTTTTTTTCTTATTTTGTCCATTTTTCTGTAGAGCATTTTTTATCATTTCTTTTTCAATGGACTCAATAGATTGCTCCAATCCTTGGTCAGCAATATCTACATCATGGTCTAAATCTAAGGTCTCATCGAGGTTTTGTAGATAATCAGGCAGATACTCCGGCATAACCTTATCGCTATTGTTTTCCTTGGCTAGCAACACTACCCTTTGCATGATATTTCTTAACTCTCTAACATTGCCATCCCAATGATGATTTGCAAACAATTTCAAAACATCATCCGGTATTTCTATGATATTGATGCTGTTTTCCATACAGAACTGTTGCAGAAATCTGTTTGCCAGAATCAATATATCCTGTTTTCTGTCCCTAAGTGGCATAATATGGACATGAAACCCATTTAGTCGATAATACAAGTCTTTCCTGAATTCACCTTTTTTTACTGCATCCTCAATGTTTTTATGAGTAGCTGAAACAACTCTAACATCGATGGGAATCTCACGATTGCTGCCTATTCTGGTTATATGGCCTTCTTCCAATGCTCTCAATATTTTGGGTTGAGATCTTAAGGGCAAATCTCCTATTTCATCAAAAAATAGTGTGCCATTGTTTGCTTCTTCGAACTTACCCATCTTGCCGCCTTTTTTTGCACCTGTAAAAGCCCCTTCCTCATAGCCAAAAAGTTCACTTTCAAATAGCTCTTCAGGTATGGCAGCACAATTAATAGCGACAAGCTTGCCCGGTCTTTTGCTTTCATGATGTATGGCTCTGACAAAAAGTTCTTTTCCTGTCCCACTCTCACCATTTAACCAAACGGGCATCGGTGTTTTGGAAATGTTTCTGCAAAGGTTTATGGTTTTGATAAACTCGGAATTATTGCTTATGATACCTGAGAAAAAATTCTCTCCTTGAGTAACGCTCTTATACTCTTTTTCAAGCTCTTCCAAGTTGGTCTGCGTCTTAGATAAAACCTCCGATAATTTGACAAATTCTGTGATGTCACGGTCTCTGGCTAATCCTCCGATAAGGCTACCTTCTGTGTTATAAAGGGGTATAGCACTTATTACAGTAAATGTTTTCTCCCGGGGTCTGTTGTAAATATTGAAGTAGGATTTTTCCAGGTCTATTACCTTTGGTAGCAGAGAATTGGGGAAAAAGGTTCTTAGATCCTTGCCAATTATGTCTTCTTTTTTGACATCAAAATAGGACTCTGATACCTTGTTGAAGAAGATTGTCTTATAGTTTGTGTCAATAACCGTTATGGCATCAGGTATGCTGTCCAGTATGTACTCAAATATCTCTTTTTCGTTTTTATTGAGATTCAGATCACGATTCATCATTTTTCATTTCTCTTTCATAGAATTCTTCTATGAAAATATCCCCAAGGTTCCAGAAATTTTTGAAGTCTTCATATTGTTTTATGTATTTTTTTTGTTCCATATTTTTTTTGACACGTCTTAGCATCAGGTTTTTTGGAGTGTGCTCCATCGAAATGAATTCGAGAGTACTGACATCATAGCCTTCCTTTTGCAAAAACAAAACACGAAGTGTATCAGTTACTAGAGATGACATTCTTTCTTTTATCAGACCCTGGTCCAGCATCGGTTGAAGATTCTTATTCTGAATCTTATCAAACATTTCATGCTGACAACATGGAACTGACAGTATATACTTCGCCTGCCATTTGATTGCTTTCACTAAAGCCGCATCTGTTGCTGTGTCACAGGCATGCAAAGTGATAACCATGTCAACAGTGTCTTTGGTGCTGTAATCCCTTATATCTTCTCTTCTGAAAACCAGATTCTCATATCCCAAAGCTACTGCTGTAGTATTGCAAAATTCCACCACGTCTTCCTTTAAATCCAAGCCTGTGATAAACACATTCTTTTTCTGAACTTCTTTAAAATAGTAGTAAACCGCAAATGTAAGATAGGCTTTTCCACATCCGAAATCAACTATTCTCATGCGATCACCAATAGCCTCACTGGATACGACATGATCCATTATTTCCAGAAATTTGTTTATTTGCCTAAATTTATCGTATTTGCTTTTATACACCTTGCCATTGGCATCCATTACACCTAGATGATGTAAAAAGTCACAGGGCTTATTATCCGGAATAATGTACTCTTTCTTCCTGTTATGTGACAGATTGAGATCAATTTCTTTATCCAATTCTGATGCCTTAAAAGTAATTTTTCTTTTTTTGGAAACCATTCCCTGCATCAGTTTTTCAGTTGTTAAAACATTAAAGTTTCTGAAGATGTTTTCGAGCAAATCCCTGACCAACTTATAAGCAATATCTACCTGTAAGTTTTCATGTATGTCTTTGTTATCTATGTTCTTGACAAACTGCAGCATATACGTGTCGCCTATTATGATGGGCCGTATGTCGATTCTGTTGTAGTTCAGGTTCTTATCTCTTGAGCCAGATAGGGTTATAGAGACAAGCGTGCGTTCATGCAATGACTTCTCAATTATATCAAAAATAGTCATATCAATTACTTCCAGGAGCTTTTTAGTGAAACAATCCTGTTGAAAACAAGTCTATCCTCTGAAGAATCCTGGTCTACAATGAAAAACCCGTGTCTTAAAAATTGGTAGCGATCGTCAGGTTTAGACTCACATAAGTTTTTTTCAATTTTACAGTTTTTAACGACCACTTTTGACTCTTTATTCAGTTTTTCGGTAAAATTAGACTTGTCGAAATCCTCATCCTCCATCATATAATCATAAAGTCTCACTTCAGCGTCCATACATTCAGTGGCAGACACCCAATGGAGCGTACCTTTGACTTTTCTCGCACTAAAGCCTGATCCGCTTTTTGTCTCAGAATCATAGGTACATCTCAATTCAATTACTTGGCCAGTCTCATCTTTGATCACTTCTTCACATTTAACAAAATATGCGTGTCTCAACCTGACTTCATTACCGGGAAAAAGTCTGAAATACTTCTTAGGAGGATCTTCCATAAAATCATCTCTCTCGATGTAGATTTCTCTTCCAAATGGTATTTTTCTATTGCCCATTTCAGGATTCTCGGGATTATTCTCAGCCTCAAGATATTCAAGCTCATTCTCTGGATAATTGGTTATCGTTAACTTCAAGGGATCTAACACAGCCATGGTTCTCGGTGCGGTCATCTTCAGATCCTCACGTACTGCATGCTCAAGCATTTGAATGTCAACAACACTTTGTGCTTTGGAAACACCAATATCGTCACAAAACCTCCTGATAGACTCTGCAGTGTATCCTCTTCTTCTATAGCCTGATATCGTCGGCATCCGAGGATCACTCCATCCATCGACAAATTCTTCATCAACCAATTGCTTCAGGTATCTTTTCCCCATCATCGTCTTTGTTAGAAACAATTTGGCGAACTCTATCTGCTTAGGTGGTTGAACCTGAAAGGCATCAATATTGTTAAGCACCCATTCATAAAGAGGTCTGTGATCTTCAAACTCCAAAGTACATATGGAGTGTGTGATCTCTTCTATTGCATCCTGCAAAGGATGAGCATAATCATACATGGGATAAATGCACCAATCGTCTCCCGTATTGTGATGTGTTGCTCTCAATATTCTATATAGTACAGGATCTCTCATATTCAGATTTGGACTACTCATGTCAATTTTGGCTCTTAAGACTCTTTTCCCATCTGGAAATTCACCATTTTTCATGCCAACAAAAAGGGAAATATTCTCCTCGACTGACCTTGTTCTGTAAGGGCTTTCCTTTCCCGGTTCGGTAAGTGTCCCACGATTCTCACGTATCTCGTCGGCTGTCAAATCATCGACATATGCAAGTCCCTTATTAATCAGTTCTAGTGCGCTTTCATACATGGTCTGAAAATAGTTCGATGCATAATAAACAATACCATTCCATTCAGGACAAAGCCATCGAACGTCCTCAATGATAGCATTTATATACTCATCATCTTCTTTAGTTGGGTTGGTGTCATCAAAACGGAGATTGAAAATTCCACCATTGTTGATGGCTAGACTATAATTCAACCAAATAGATTTGGCGTGTCCGATGTGTAGAAAGCCATTGGGCTCAGGGGGGAATCTTGTATGAATCTTTCTGTCATACACGCCATCCCTTATATCCTTGTCTATTATCTTTTGTATAAAATTACTGTTATCATTATATGAATCTGTCATAAAATCCTTGTATACTAAAAATATGTTTTAGTATACTCTCCTTTCATCTTTTTTATTAAATCCTATATAATATTGTTAGTTACAGTTGTGGAGTATTTCATTATTTTCCTACAGCATTGACTGTTTTGAGGAGGG
>JAHRFV010000268.1 GCA_019084435.1 Dethiosulfatibacter sp. | reverse complement strand
TTCTTTTCTTTGGTTTTTCTCCAGTTCCTTATAGCTTACTTTTTTGACGCCTGTCCCTAAAAAATCCTTTTCAGTTTGCATATCCGTATTGTGGTATTCGTAAACCAATCTGTCAATATCATAGGATGCTTCTGAAGGTTCCAGTAGATATTTGGCAATCATAGTGTCAAAGGCTATACCTTCCAGGCTTATATTGTACTTGTTGAGCATGATGATTTCATCTTTTATATTATGTCCTATCTTTTCTACGGCGCCATCTTCAAAAACAGGTTTCAGATCAATCAATGCTGTTTCTAAATCTTCCTCAATGTAGTAAATCTGGTCTTCTTTTGTCATGATTCCAAGAGCAATAGGTGAAGTGTATAGAGATCGATCTCCGTCATAAAAAAACTTAAGACAAAGCTTCCCTGTTCTTTTTGCGTTGTCAATAATCTCTTTTGCTCTAACTTCTTTGATAGCTTCAGTTGGTTTATTTGACACTTCTTTTTCAGCACTGGATAAACCATCTGAAAAAAGTGTCATTTGTCTGTCTTCATCTGGTTTTATACGATTCATAAAAAGCCTGAAATCATACTCCTTGTACATTTCAAGCAGTTCTTTCTTGTCAGGTTCTTTGTATTTCAGCTCCTCTATTGTCAGATTCAATGGCAGATCCACAATTATTTCAGAGAGTTCCTTGCTCATGTAAGCCTGAATCTTTTCTGATTCAAGTTTTTCCCTCAACTTACCCTGAATTTGATCGATGTTTTCATATATGCCATCAATTGAACCATACTCTTTTATCAATTTCAGACCTGTCTTTTCGCCAACACCTTTGACGCCTGGAATATTATCGGATGAATCTCCCATCAAGCCCTTTAGATCAATGAACTGCTTTGGTGTAATGCCATATTCATCAAACAAGATACTTTGATTATAAGCAGCGACATTGGTGACCCCTTTTTTCGTCAATAGCACGTTGACTTTTTCTCCAACCAACTGCAAATAATCCTTATCGCTTGTGACAAGATATACATTCATATCTTCTTGCGAGGCAAGATGCGCTAAAGTCCCGGATATATCGTCTGCCTCATATCCCTCTATCTCAAGATGCCTGATTTTGTGGACATCTAGTATGTCTCTGATCAATGCAAACTGCATCACCAACTCATTGGGTGCCTGAGCCCGACCTGCCTTATACTCCTTAAACCTCAAATGTCTGAACGTCGGCTTCTTGTGGTCAAATGTTGTACATATGTAGTCAGGCTGATACTCATCAAGCAGCTTGTATAGCATGCTAAGAAATCCATACAATGCATTTGTATAGATGCCGTTCTTATTTTTAAGGGGTGGCAATGCATAAAAGGCCCTAAATAGAATACTGTTCCCGTCAAGTATCATGATTTTTTTGTCATTCATTGTTATCTCCTGTATTAAACATGGGAATATTCTAACATATATCAAAGGAATAATAAACACATACTAAAGAATACAACCAAAAGAAAAGGGCTCATATGGTTTTTGCCACAGAGACCCGAATACTTCATTATCATCTTTTCTATTTAGTTTGTTTGTTTTTTCTGATTTTCTTGATAACCAAAGCCACTATGATTACAATAACCAACACTATCAATATAACCGGTATAGCAGCAAATGCATATACTACCAGATTTTCAAATGCTTCTATCAGACCATTGATGGACTTGGTAAAGCTTTCTTTTGCCCTTTGCCATAGATTATCATCTACGGGTCGGATGGTATCTTTGCCTTGTATTTCTCTTATCTCAAGCGTAATCGTTGCCATGTCGGCACGGTAGCTGATGTCTTGAAGCTCCATGGTGTAAGAATCGATCTGGCTCCTCACTCTAGCGAGTTCACTCTCAATCTGCATGATTTCAGTTATGTTTTCAGCTCTGTCGAACAACTCTCTCAATCGTTCTTCTTGAATTTCCAGGTTTTTGACCTTGTTTTCCATATCATAGAAGTATTTGGTCATATCTGCTTCGTTGGTTCTCTTGCTGACAACTTCTCCATTCTCTGCAAAGAAATTGAATCCTTCATAAAACAACTCTTGTGGAATCAGTATTCTCATGAAGCCGTTCTTCAGGTTTATTCTCTTGTTGGTTCCGGAATCAAAATAGGAGTATTGATTGGTATATGTTTCTGACACTTCAACAAATCCACCGTATACCTGCACTTGCTGAGTGACTAAAGTTAATAACTCATCATAATTCTCTGTTTCCAGACTTAAATATCCTGTTTTAATGATTTTTAAGTCTCTATCTCTATAGTCGTCTCCTGTACCAGAAACTACCAAATTTTCCTTCTCTTTATCCGTTAAGGTTGGTGCTTTTTCCATAACATCAAAATCTTCGCTAGCACCACCACGTCCATCGTCCATATTCCATTCAGCGGGCGCTTCAGCATCTCCATATTGTGGATAACTCTGCATTCCTATTTCATCGGAGGAGGTTGTTTTTGCTCTAAAATTTCCTAGACCCATCATATCCAGCGCTAACGGCACCATCAATACGAGCATCAAAGCTGCTGCTACCAAAGAATATTTTCTCCAGTTCCAGTTTATCTTTGCTTTTTTCTTGGATTTGTCAACTGCTTCAAGTTGTTCGCGCAATGATTTGCAGTAACCTGATGGCAATTTCTCTATTTCAATACTTTTCAATTCCAGTACTATATTTTTGATTTTATTCAATTCCATTTTGCAATCATCACATTCATCGATATGTTGCTCAAATAAATGCTTTTCTTCTTCTGTCAGTTCGTTATCTAAATATAGTGAAATTTTTTGTTTGCATTCTTTGCAAATCATTTCATCACCTTCCAAATTAATTATAAATCGCCATTTTTTTCTCAAGTATTTCTTTAAGCTTTTGTCTTCCTCTGCTGATTCGAGATTTGACTGTTCCAATATTGCATTCCAAAATCTCAGAGATTTCTTCATAGCTGAGATCATTGATGTCCCTTAGTATGATGATAGACTTAAAGTCTTCATCAAGTTCATTAACAGCATCCATGACCATCTTTTGGGTTAGCTTAGTTTCCAATACTTCTTGAGGTGTTGGGCGGTTGTCTTCTACGTCCATATAAAACTCATCGTGTCCTGAGCGGATGGGTTGATCGATTGAAATTGGATTTTCCTTATTTTTTCTAACATGATCCAAGCAGGTATTGACAACAATCCTATACAACCATGTCTTAAAGGATGAGTCCATATTAAAACGATCGATGCTTTTATATACCTTAATCAGTGCCTCTTGTGAGACATCCTCTGCATCTTCTTTATTCTTCAACATTTTTAAAGCAATGTTGTAGGCTATTTTCTTATAGTCCTTTATTAATTCCTCAAATGAATTGATATCACCTTTCTGACTTCTTTTAATCAGTAAGATTTCATTCTCGTTCAATTAATCCACCCCACCTGTTGATTTAGACGTTTATAATTTATTTTGGTTCCATTGTTTTTAAACTAATATTCTGTTGCTCATCTATTTAAGCTATTATACTATAGCATAACTTCATCTTCAATGCCATTGTACTTTATGCTTCATACAAGCTTAGTTTATATCCGTTTACTCAATTTGATCAGTGAAAGATATTTTATTATAATATTTATTTGATGTATAATATTTAACATCTAATTATTGAAAATCTTTGAATTATGTGTAAATTTAGCCGTATTTTATTCTCTAATGCCTCTTTATTGAGATATAATATCATTTAAGTGGTATTTTATTAACAAAATTTAACGTTTTCCTCTTGATATCCTTCTGAAAATAGTGTATTATAATCTTAAATTTATAAAAGGAGATTGATTTATGAAAAAATATGTTTCTTTATCTTTAATTGTATTACTATTAGTGGTATCTTCCGTTGGATGTTCCACTGAAGCACAACAAAACACTACTGCTGCCCCCACTGCAACATCTACTGAGGCTCCAACAGAAGCAATAGATGAAAACGCTTTTGAAGACGGTGTCTATTTTGCCACTCAAGAAGAGTTTTCTAAAACCGGTTGGAAATATCTTGTTATCATCACTGTAGAAGACGGAAAAATAGTCGACACGGTATGGACCGCAACAAACAGAGTTCCTGGTTTAGATAAATTTACTGTATCTGAAGAGGGTAATTATGGCATGGTAGCTTTTGGAAACGCTCAATCAGAATGGCATGAACAAGCACAAGCAACTGTAGCATATTTCCTTGAAAACCAGACTTATAAAGTAAGTGAAGATTTTTATCCTGAAGATAATGGCAAAACCGATACAATAGCTGGTGTCACAATTACTGTATCCGATTTCTATGAGCTTGCTGAAGAAGCTTTGGAATCAGCACCAGTAGCAGCTGGTAGCTATGATGATGGCTATCATGTTGCAGCATTGGATCCTGATGACAAAGATTGGCAATATATGGCACAGTTCACTGTCGTTAACGGTACAATCGTTGATGTAAACTACAATTCCCAGTCTATTTCAAAAGTTGACGATGCTGGCAAACCAGTCGATAAAAAAGGCTTAGGATTTGATTATGGCATGAAAGAAAAAGCAAAATCAGCTTATGAATGGTTTGAGTACGCAGAAATGATTGAAGACTATGTTGTTGAAACTCAAGGATTCGACGTAAATTACACTTCTGATAGTGGTAACACAGATACTATAGCAAGCGTCACAATCGGCGTTAAGGAAATGGATTTGTTATTAGACAAGGCATTAAACTAACAGAAGCTTTCATAAAAGCCGGATAAAATTATCCGGTTTTTATTTTACTTTTCTTGAGTTTCTATTATAATATATAGATGAGTTGTTAATCACAAAGAAAGGAATCAAATAATTGAAAAAAAATATTTTAAAATATGTCGTTTTTGTAATATTAATATCAGTGCTTATGTCGGGTTGTTCTGTGAAACCTAATGAAACAACGGTTAATCCAGCAAACTACGATCTCAAAGTCTCAAAAAATGCATTTTTGCTGAACACATTTAACACCATAACACTCTTCGGTACTGAGGATAGTTCTTATTTTGAAGCGATTTATGATGAGGTGTCTAGGCTTGAAAGCATACTTAGCGTCCATATTGAGGGTAGTGAGGTAGCGTTAATCAATGAAAATGCAGGGATTCAACCTGTCAAAGTATCACAGGAAACCTTCGATGTGATAGAAAAATCCATAGAATACGCTGTCTTGTCAGAGGGTTTATTTGACATAACTATAGGACCTTTAGTCTCATTGTGGGGTATTGGAACCGAAAGCTACAGATTACCGGATCAGACTGAAATTGATGCCGCTGTTGATTTAATTGATTACAGAAAAATCATTTTAAACTATGAGGATTCCACAGTCTATTTGTCAGAAAAGAACATGTCAATTGATTTGGGAGCCATTGCTAAGGGTTACATTGCTGATAAGGCAGCGGAAAAAATGATTGAGCTTGGTTTAAAAAGCGCTATCATCAATTTCGGGGGCAACGTAGTATTGCTTGGAGAGAAGCCTGATGGATCAGCATTTCAGGTAGGCATACAAGAACCTGATGAATCAAGAGGTGGTATTGTTGGAACAGTCACAGCAAGGGATATTTCACTGGTAACTTCAGGTGATTATGAAAGATACTTTGTACAGGATGATGTTAGATATCATCATATACTTGATCCCTACACCGGCTTCCCAACTGATAATAACATCAAAGCCGTTGCAATAATAGCAAACCGGTCATTTGATGCTGATGCGCTTTCGACAGCAGTGTTACTTCAAGGATTGGAAAAAGGTATGGCAATGATTGAATCCCTTGATGGTATGGAAGCCGTATTTATCACAAAAGAACATGAGATATATTTGTCAGAAGGTGTCAAAGACATTTTTAAACTGACCTCTGGAGAGTATACGATAATAGAGTAAAAAAAATTCCCGATTGGGAATTTTTTTATCTATTTCTCTTTTTTTAAAGATAGTGATATTCTACTTCTTTTAGCGTCTATATCGATTATTCTAGCTGTCACTGTATCCCCTACCTGCACTTCTGACATAGCCGACTTGATGTATTTATCACTCAATTGAGAAATATGAATCAGTCCGTCCTGTTTGACACCAATATCCACGAAAGCACCAAAGTCGACCACATTTCTGACTGTACCGGTTACCATCATTCCTGGTCTTAGATCTTCGATTTTTAAAACATCACTTCTGAAAATCGGTTTATGCATCTCATCCCTAGGGTCTCTACCCGGTCTTTTTAATTCTTCTATAATATCTGTCAATGTTGGAATGCCGACACTCAACTCCGCAGCTAGCCATTCGATTCTTTCATCGTACAATTCCTTCGTGGATTTCTTCTTTTGATTAATTTGAAGCTTGCCTAAATCCTGGAGACTTTTAACAACGCGATCTCCTTTGATTTCCAGATTCTGCTTCTTCTCTTTTATCTCAATTTTTAGTATTCTTTGATTGATATCGTTGAACTTTAGTTCTTTGAGATTTTCAAAATCATAACCCAATTTCTCAATCAGGCGATTTGCTGTTTCGTAGGATTCCGGGTGAACTGCTGTTTTGTCCAGATAATTCTCGCCTTCTGAAATCCTTAGGAATCCTGCACATTGTTCATAAACCTTATCTCCCAAACGACTGACAGTTTTAAGCTCATCTCTGCTATGAAATTTACCGTTTTCTTCTCTATGCTTGACAATATTTTTAGCGACTGTTTTGTTAACACCCGCTATATGCTGGAGCAAAGAAAAGGATGCTGTATTCAGATCAACGCCTACGCTATTAACACAATCCTCCACTACACCGTCCAATGCTTTAGCCAGCTTGGGCTGATTGACGTCATGCTGGTATTGACCGACTCCAATGCTCTTCGGATCAATCTTAACGAGTTCTGCCAATGGATCCTGTAGTCTTCTTCCAATAGAAATAGCACCTCTGATAGACACATCAATATCCGGGTATTCCTCATGCGCTATTTTGGAGGCTGAATAAACTGATGCACCAGCTTCGCTAACTATGGTGTAAGATACCTCTTTATCCATTTCCTTAATAATTTCTGCAATCAGCATTTCGGTTTCCCTTGATGCGGTGCCGTTCCCTATACTGATCAAATTAAGGTCATATTTAGCTACTAATTCCTTTATGATTTTCTTGGATTTTACAACCTCATTTTGTGGTTCATTGGGATAAATGGTTGTGTATTCAAGCAGTTTGCCTGTGTCATCAAGTGCTGTCAATTTGCATCCTGTTCTAAAAGATGGGTCTATAGCTAATACCCTTGCATTTTTTGTTGGTGGTACAAGCAGAAGATTTTTCGTGTTTTGTCCGAATACTTTTATAGCTTCTTCTTCCGCTCTTTCAGTCAGAATGTTTCTGACTTCCCTTGTCACTGAGGGTACAATAAGCCTTTTATAAGAATCCTCTATTGCATCATTGAGATAACCGGTTGTTATAGCTTTATCGTTTTTGATTACACTTCTTTTGAGATATGCGACGACTTGATCGTCTGGAGAAGCGACGGTAACTTTCAACTTCTTTTCGTTTTCTCCACGATTAATGGCAAGTATCCTATGATTTGCAATTTTACTGAGCTCTTCCTGAAACTTATAATACATCTCAAACACAGATGACTCTGAATCATCTGTCGCTTCAGTATGAATGATTCCATTATTTAGATAAAGTTCTCTGATTTTTTCTCTGAAATCAGCATTGTCAGATACTGTTTCAGCAATTATGTCCATAGCACCTTGATAGGCATCATTTATAGTCTCTACCTCGTCATTAAGGTAAGGTGATGCTATCTCTTCCAGATTACCTGATTCCATTTTCTGATTTATGATTATAGTAGCCAAAGGTTCCAGACCTTTAGCTTTTGCCATTGTCGCTCTTGTTTTCTTTTTTTGCTTATAGGGTCTGTACAAGTCTTCTACCCTTTGAAGAACCTCGGATGATAGAATTTCTTCTCTTAACTCATCAGTTAGCTTTTCTTGTTCATCAATCAATCTGATTACTTCATTCTTACGTGTCTCCAGATTCCTAAGATAAGCCAATCGTTCATCCAAATCTCTTAAAACCACATCGTCCAGTGACCCGGTTTTCTCTTTTCTATATCTGGCGATAAATGGGATAGTATTGCCTTCATCTATCATCTCAAGCGTGTTCTTTACCTGATACTCCTGTAAATTAAATTCTTTACATAATCTTTGAATAATATTCATACTCTGCTCCTGATTAATCTATTTACTTTTAGCCTTCAAGTATTCATTGATGAATAAATCGATATCCCCATCCATCACAGCCTGAACATTTCCCTTTTCTGCGTTGGTTCTATGATCTTTAACCATGCTGTAGGGATGAAAAACATATGATCGAATTTGGCTTCCCCAGGCTATCTGATTGTACTTGCCCTGTATATCGTCTATTTCATCCTTCTGTTCTTCTTCTTTAATTTCAATCAATTTTGCCATTAGCATTTTCATTGCTGTTGCTTTATTCTTGTGCTGGGATCTCTCGTTTTGACATGAAACCATTACGCCTGTTGGAATATGCGTAATCCTAACTGCTGAGTCTGTTGTGTTAACATGCTGTCCTCCGGCGCCGCTTGCTCTATAGGTGTCTATTTTCAAGTCAACAGGATTGATGTCTATCTCCGTATCATCATCAATCTCAGGCATAATGTCGACGGATGCAAAGGAGGTATGTCTCTTCTTTGCAGAATCAAATGGTGATATACGTACCAATCGGTGAACACCTTTTTCAGCCATCAGATAACCATAGGCATATTCACCTTGAATCATTATAGCAACACTCTTGATACCAGCCTCAGTATCGGATAATATATCCAGTATCTCTGTCTTATACTGATTTTTTTCTGCCCATCTCAGATACATTCGCATCAGCATTTCTGCCCAGTCCTGGGCTTCAGTGCCTCCAGCTCCTGCATGTATGGATAATATGGCGTTATTCTTATCGTATTTCCCATTTAACAAGGTTTTGAGTTTAAAGGCCTCTAGTTCTTTTTCAGTTGATTTAATCAGGGCGTTTAATTCTGTTACATAGCTTTCGTCGTTCTCTTCCTCTATCAATTGAATCATCACTTCAACTTCTTCAACCTTGTCTTGGATCTGGAAAACCTGATTTATCTTATCATTAACTATTTTTAAACTCTGGGATATATTCTGGCCTCTTTCTACATCGTTCCAGAAGTCAGGGTTTTGCATCTCCCTCTCATAACTCTTTTTCATCTCTTCAAGTTTGGAGACGTCAAAGAGAAACACCTACCTCATCCAAAATAACTCTGAAATATTTCAGTTTTTCATTGTACTGATACAAATCAATCATTTCTCATCAACTCCTAATATGAATTTTTTAGCTGTTTTGTCCGCAGCACTTTTTATATTTTTTCCCGCTGCCACATGGGCAGGGATCATTTCTTCCAATTTTCTCGCCTTTTACGACTGTTTTTTGTTTCGTTGATTCACCGCTCAGATTAGTTCCCAATTCTTTTGCAACCTTTGTTCGTTGTAGTTTTTCTTGAGGTCTCACCCTATAAAGGAACTTAACTGTATCTTCCTGAATCATATTGATCATTTCCTGGAACATGTCAAATCCTTCCTGCTGATAAGCTCTAACTGGATCTTCGTTTCCCATGGCTCTTAAACCAATACCCTGTCTGAGTTCATCCATGGCATCAATATGATCCATCCATTTGGTATCAACGGTTTTAAGCAATACAATCCTTTCAACTTCACGGAATTGTTCCTCACCAAACTCATCTTCTTTCATTTTGTAGATTTTTTCAGCAAGATTCCCCGAAACCTCTGTCAGCTTGGCAAGGTCCAACTCCTCAATATTATCTATATTGAGCTTAATTCGTGGTCCGAACAAGGCTGTAAGAGCCTCTTCATAGCCTGTCAAATCCCAGTTCTCAGGATATTTGTCTGAGGCATATTTCGAAATCAGTGTTGCAATCTGCTCATTGACCATTGACATGACATGCTCTCTCAGGTCTTCTCCCATCAGAACCTTTCTTCTTTCTGAATAGATAACTTCCCTTTGCTTGTTCATGACATTGTCATATTGCAATACATGCTTTCTGATGTTGAAGTTTCTGCCCTCGACTCTTCCTTGTGCTGTTTCTATGGTCTTGGTGAGCATGCCGTGCTGCAATGCTTCATCATCAGGCAATCCCAAAGTATTGACCATCGATTTGACCTTGTCTCCTGCAAAAAGTCTCATGAGATCATCATCCAGAGATATATAAAACTTGGATGTTCCAGGGTCTCCTTGTCTACCGGCACGGCCTCTCAACTGATTATCAATCCTTCTGGATTCATGTCGTTCTGTTCCTATGATGCTGAGACCACCGGCTTTTAGCACCTTCTCATTGTCATCCTTGATCTCTTCCTTAGACCTGGTTAGATATTCCTTATATAGCTTTCTTGCGTTATTGATTTCTTCATCATCTGTCTCATCATAGCCATCTGCTTTTGCAGCGATTTCTTCGCTTAAAATACCTTTTATCTTGGTTCTGGCTATATATTCGGGATTTCCACCCAAAACAATATCTGTACCACGACCTGCCATGTTGGTTGCTATTGTCACCGCTCCAAAACGTCCTGCCTGTGCGACAATCTCAGCCTCTTTTTCATGGTTTTTAGCGTTCAATACAGTATGTGGTATATTTGTTTTTTTCAGTAGTTTACTTAGATACTCGGACTTCTCTATAGAAATTGTACCTACCAGTACAGGCTGGCCTTTCTTGTATCTTTCCTGAATCTCTTCGATAACAGCCCTGAATTTTGCTTCTTCCGTCTTATATATCACATCAGCCTGATCTTCTCTGATGACCTGTTCATTAGTCGGAATCTCTATAACATCAACGCCATAGATTTCTCTGAATTCATTCTCTTCAGTCTTCGCCGTTCCGGTCATACCTGAGAGCTTTTTATACATTCTAAAATAATTTTGAAAGGTTATAGTTGCAAGTGTCTTTGACTCCCTTCTAACGTCCATGCCTTCCTTAGCCTCGATAGCCTGGTGTAAACCTTTCGAGAATCTTCTGCCATACATCAGCCTGCCTGTGAACTCATCAACGATTAGAATCTCGCCATCCTTGACAATATAATCTATATCATTCTTCATGATGCTATGGGCCTTTAAAGCCTGGTTGATATGGTGTGAGATTTCCATGCTTTGCTCATCAGCCAGGTTTTCTATGCCAAAGAATTTCTCGGCCTTGCTGATTCCTTTTTCCGTCAAGGTTACATTCTTTCCTTTTTCGTCAATGACATAGTCAACCGTTTCTTCTTTAAAATTGCCCATCATCATTTCCATCTTGCTCATTTGCTCATCGGGATCCTGGACTCTTCCACGCAATCCATTTGCAAATGAATTGGCTTGGTGATAAAGATCTGTGGATTTATCCCCTTCGCCAGATATGATCAGAGGCGTTCTGGCTTCATCTATCAGAATACTGTCAACCTCATCAATGATACAGAAATTAAGTGCTTGTTGCACCATGTCTTCTTTCCTGACTACCATATTATCTCTTAAATAGTCAAATCCAAATTCGTTATTTGTTCCATAAGTTACATCACAACTATATTGTTTTCTTCTTTCTTCATTGCTCAGCCCATGGACGATGCAGCCAACTGTGAGACCTAAGAAACTGTAGACCTTACCCATCCAGTCCTTATCTCTTTGTGCTAGATAATCATTGACCGTAACAACGTGCACACCTTTACCTAATAGCGCATTGAGATAAACAGGTAATGTTGCAACAAGTGTCTTACCTTCACCGGTTTTCATTTCAGCAATTCTTCCTTGATGCAGTATGATACCACCAATGACTTGCACTTCATAGTGCTTCATACCTAGTACACGCCATGAGGCTTCTCTTACGACAGCATATGCTTCTGGTAATATGTCGTCGACTGACTCTCCAGAAGCCAATCTTTCTTTAAACTCCAGGGTTTTTTCCTTCAAATCATGATCTGACAAGGCTTCAATTTCTGATTCTAAAGCCATGACTTTTTTTGCTATAGGGTCTATTCGCTTGATCTCTCTTCCAGAGTAAGACCCGAGTAGTTTTTCAAATAAATTTTTCATTTTTCCACCTTTGCCTAATTCGTCTTGTAAACGCTTAATAGTTTGATTTTTCCAAATTTTAATTTTATCATTTTTTTGATGTTTTTACAAGTCACCGGGTCAATGCGCTGTGGTATCCGGCCTTGATACCGGTATTCCATGCCCAATGCAGGTTAAAACCGCCACAATCACCGTAAACATCAAGTATTTCACCTGTAACATAAAGGTTTTCATGATGACATGATTCCATTGTCTGGGGATTGATTTCTGTCAGCAACACGCCACCTGCGGTTACTTGAGCATCTGCCCATGAATGAAAGCCGGTGATGTTTAATTGAAGGTCTTTAAACTCTTTTATGATAGCGTAAATTTGTTTTCGATTCATTTTAGTCGGTTTCTGCAAAAAATCATCTATCCCTGCTTCTTTCAGCAATGGTATTATCATCCTCTTGTTAATCAATCCCACCAAGCTATCAATTAGAGATTTGTGCTTCAGATTGATGAACCGGTCACTCAACATCTCATACATGTCATTCCTACTGATGGTAGGAAACATATCTAAAGATATTCTGAGATTTTTTCCTTCATTGATTTGTTTGACAGCTATACCACTTAATTGTAATATTGGAGGACCTGATACGCCATAATCAGCAAATAGTACCTCTCCAAAATCCTCTGAAGTTAAATCTTCATCTACATACAATGATACAGAAGCATTGATTTTTAAACCCTTTAGGCTTCGTAGATGGACAAAGTCACTTTTCAACTTGACCAGCGCTGGATAAACGTCTGACAACTCATAACCTAATCCAGACATCAAATCAAAGCCGGATCCATCAGAACCCAGCCTCTCATAAGCTTTTCCACCCAATGCTACAATGACTCTATCAAATTCGTAAGATGCTAAATCAGTCCGAACCACATATGCTCTGTTGATTGGGGTAATAGCCAATATTCTTTGCCCACAAATTTCCTTTGTTCCATGTCTGAGATACTCTTCCCTAAGTACTTCAAGGATGCTGGATGCCTGCAAGCTATATGGAAATACTTTCCCAGTTTCATCATAATAAGGCTCAATACCCATTTCGTTGAAGAAACCTATAGTTGATTTACTACTAATATTGCTCAGGCATTCTTCCAATAAATCTCTATGACTGCTGTAATACCTGTTAATGTCAATTGTTTCGTTTGTGTAGTTGCACCTTCCGTTACCTGTAGCCAGCAACTTTTTACCCACACGATCCAATTTCTCTAGTATGGTCACATCTGCACCATTTCT
The DNA here is from genome assembly GCA_019084435.1 of Dethiosulfatibacter sp. The sequence goes on along the minus strand of JAHRFV010000268.1, from coordinate 901 downwards.
AGAAGCTACAACTGCTGCTGCCATCCCGGAGGCACCACCACCTAATATGCCAACTCTAATCATTCATTATCTCCTAAATCCAGATTTACGTATGTAATTTCTTATCTAACATTTTAAACATATCGGTCCTGAACTTCCCCGATATTGGTATTTCATAATCTATAAAATGCAATCTGCAGCTGTTATCAGAAACAGATTCAATTTTTTTCAGGTTGATGATATAGTCTTTATGACACATGAAAAAATCAGTTCTGCCCAATGTCTCTATAAGATTATTAAATCTTTCCTTAAATTTAAATTCTCCTCTTTTGGAATGAATCTTCACGCCGGATAACTGTTTTTGAAAATAAAAAATATCTTTATAGGAAATAATCACCATCTTATCTTCATATTTAAACATATATAACTTAAGATCCCGTTTCATCTTCTCAATAGATGTGTTTAATAGGCCATTGATAGCCTCTTCTTCCAATGGTCTATAGAGAATGCCATCTAGATGGTTCTGAAACTCTTCCCTTCGAATATCCTCATTGTCAGTTATAAGAACTATTGTGGAGCTATCCTCCAAAGACCTTATCTTATCAGATAAAGCAATTGCCGACTGATCATCGTCCAGAAATACCAGATCCGGAGTATATCTGGCATATAGTTGATCAATCTCATCACCGTTAATCAACTCCTCAATCCTGCAGTTTAAATCATTTGACGAGAAATATCGTTCAAGGTTCCTTTTTATTTTTGGGTTTTTGCTGGAGTTTATAATTAAAACGTTAAATTCCATATAATTCAACCTCCTTGTATGACCAATTATATCACACAACATTCTAAAAATAAATTGACTTATAGATACCACTTATATTAACATCAGAGTATACTATTTTTATCCGATGACTAACAGTGC
>JAHRFV010000295.1 GCA_019084435.1 Dethiosulfatibacter sp. | reverse complement strand
ACCCGGTGATCTCCAAGAGAAGGTCGATCCTTACTTAAGGCCACTTTATGATGCTATGTTTGAAATCATGGGTTCTGAAAACTATCTGAGATATCTGGAAAAGGGATTGATTGAAGTAGCACCACTGGCTTACATGAGAGGAAGAACCATTGATTCAGCATTTATCATATTGGACGAGGCTCAAAACACGACCAAAGAGCAGATGAAAATGTTTCTAACGAGGCTTGGTTATGGTTCCAGAGCTGTTGTGACAGGCGATGTGACCCAGATAGATTTACCGATGGGAAAGAAATCAGGCTTGAAGGAAGTGGAGATAATTCTTAAAGATGTGGAGGGTATTGGATTTGTATATTTTGATAAAAAGGATGTTGTGCGCCATAAGCTGGTCCAGGATATCATAAAAGCTTACGAAATCTATGAGAGTAAAGGGGTGGATAAATAACAATGGAAATACTGATCGATGTGAGAAAAGAAGGTTTTGTTCTAGAGGAACCAATAGAGGAACTGATAGACAGGGTAGCTGATCAAACACTGGAGCATCTTAACAAAGGAAAGAATTTTGAAATCAGCATATCGTTTGTTACAAATGAAGAAATAAGAGAACTGAATAAAACCTATTTAGGCAATGATTACGTTACGGATGTTCTTTCTTTCCCTATGGAGGACGAATTCGGTAATGATTATGACAACGCTATTTTAGGAGATGTTGTTATCTCAATCGATAAAATTAGAGAACAGGCTGAAGAATTCAATCATTCCTTTGAGAGAGAGCTTGCCTATCTCTTTGTGCATTCCCTATTGCATCTATTCGGTTATGACCACATAAACGAGCAGGACAAGCTCATCATGCGTAATGAGGAAAAATCGATTATGGACAAATTGAAGATATACAAATAAATATAACTGGAGAATCTATGCTAAAAAAATTGATTTTGGCGTTGATTATTGTCGCTATGTTATCTTCATGCAACAGTAACCAAAATGCCTCGACTGAAGTTTCAACTGAGCCTGAACAAACTACAGCGGTTCAGACAGAACCAACTACTCAACCGACAGAGACAGAACCGGAGATAATCGTCAAAGAAGGAGTACCTTCTCCCATCAGTGGACTTTACTATCCACAGGAATTGACAGAATTGAGGCCGGTGGCAATAGTGTTTGATAATCATCCATCTTCTAGATGGCAAGCCGGTATAACAAAGGCTGAGATAGTGTATGAATGTGAGGTTGAAGGGCCTTTTACCAGATATATGGCTGTTTTTTTAACTGAAGCACCAGAGCATATCGGACCAGTTAGAAGCGCGAGACCTTATTTTCTGACATTTGCACTAGAATTTGATGCTGTCTTTGTCCATGTTGGTGGTAGCAATGAGGCATTATTAAATATCAGAGATTATCAGATGGCCAACATAAGCGGTATGACAAGCGGAGAGTTCTGGAGATATTATGACACTGGAAAAGCAGCTCCCAACAACATGTATACAGCCATGGAGAATTTGAGGGACGCTCAGAGTTATATGAATTACAGGCAAGAAGGCAATTATGAGTCCTGGAATTTTTCTGAAGATCCATATCCACTTTCTGACTTATATGAAAGCCAGAGTGTGACTTCTTTTTCAATCACCTACAACGAAGACTACTATGTCCGTTATGATTTCAAAGAGGATGTTGGGATATACAACCGTTATGTGAATAATAAAATGCAAGTAGACGAGTATTATGAGGATGAAATAATGGCAACCAATATCATTATTCAGAAGCTAAGAAAAGCTGTGCTGGATAATGAAGGGAGATTAGCTTTGTATAATATTTCTGATGGAGAAGGTTATTACATCAGCAATGGCGAAATGATTGAAATAAGCTGGGAAAAAACCAGTATCAGAAGCAGGACCATTTATAGTGATAAAGATGGAAATGAAATATTGCTTAATCCGGGTCAGACATGGATTCAAGTAATATCACAAAATACCATTTTAGAGTTTGAGGAGAGTTTGGATGGATGATAAAAAATTGATTGAAATAGCTTTGGTGGCGCGAGAAAACGCGTATGTGCCATATTCCAAGTTTAAAGTTGGGGCAGTTGTGTTAACTAAGGATGGAAAAATTTTCACGGGATGCAACATAGAATCGGCCTCATTCACACCCACCATTTGCGCTGAAAGAACAGCGCTGTCAAAGGCTGTGTCTGAAGGACACAGAGTTATTGACACAATAGCCGTGGTTGGGAGCTTGGAAAAGATTTCTTTTCCGTGTGGCGTGTGCCGTCAGTTCATACGTGAGTTTGGTCAGGATATAAGAATAATATCAGCTACAAGTACAGAGAATTATGAGGTGTTTACGATAGAAGATTTATTGCCGAGAAGTTTCGGCCCGGAGGATTTAAACCATGACAATATTTAAATCAGGATTTGTAACCGTTGTAGGTCGACCAAATGTAGGTAAATCAACACTAATCAACTATATGGTTGGCGAAAAAATACTAATTATGTCAGATAAGCCGCAAACAACTAGAAACAAGATTAAAGCGGTTGTTACTGATGAAGATTCACAGATTGTATTTATAGATACACCTGGAATACACAAGGCTAAAAACAAATTGGGAAATTTCATGGCTTCAGAAATCAATGAAGCGATGGGAGAGATGGACGTTCTAATTTTCATGACTGATGAGAAAAATAAGTTGGGTCCTGGAGACAAGTATATTATCGAGCAGATACAAGACTTTAAGATGCCTAAAATAGCCGTCATCAACAAATCTGACATATACAAGGATAACCTGTCAGTAGAAGCAGAAATAACTGAAATGGATCTCTTTGATAAGGTTTTGCGCATTTCTGCTACCGCAGGGATGAATGTTCAGGAGGTTGTATCATTTATCAAGGATAATATTGAGGAAGGTCCACAGTATTTTCCTGAAGATTATATAACAGATAGACCTGAATGGTTTGTAATCTCAGAGCTGATTAGGGAAAAGGCGCTTCAATTTCTGCAGGACGAGATTCCACATGGCGTTGGTGTCCTAATTGAAAAAATCGAACAGCGCGAGAACAAGGACATGATGGATGTATATGCAGTCATTATGTGTGAGAAAAAATCCCATAAAGGTATGATTATCGGCAAGGAAGGCTCAAAACTTAGAGAAATAGGAGAAAATGCCAGACTTGATATTGAAAGATTGCTGGGCACCAAGGTTTATTTGAAGCTTTGGGTCAAAATCAGCAAGAACTGGCGGGATGATGAAAGGATACTTAGAGAATTGGGATATAAGAGCTGGTGATTTATGAGCTTTCAAGATGAAATTATAGTTTTAAAAGAAATCCATTATAAGGACTATGACAAAATTCTTCAGTGTTTCAGCAAAAAAAACGGAAAAATTCAGGTGATGGCCAGAAACGCCAGGAGAGCTAACAATGAAAACATGTCTGTTGCTCAGATTATGAATCACTCTCTGGTCAATATCTATCTGAACAAGGATATGTATATTCTTACAAATGGATCTGTTATCAATCATTTTTATGAGATGCGCAATAATTTTGAAAGCTACGTATACGGAAATTATATTTTGGAAATTCTGAATCATGTTTTACAGGAGAATGAAAATTACAGTAAAATTTTCGAAATGTCTGTCAAAATACTTCAGATGCTCGAACATCATCCTGATAAAATGAACTATTTGATTGGAGCTTACGAGATTAAACTAATTAGCATTTTGGGGTACAAGCCTGAACTGGATAGTTGTAGCCATTGTGGTGGGGCTGAAAAAGCAGTCTTGTTTTCCATTGATGAGGGTGGCATTGTCTGTAAAAAATGCACATCAATGCAGCCAGGACTGAGTATTGTGCCTGATGATATTGTAGCCATCAGGAGACTGATAGGAATTAGATTCGATGATATCAAAAACCTTAACCATATCAGCAGCAGGGTTTTATTTATCATAAACGCTTATTTTAATCACTATATAGGTAAGGATAATTTTAAATCATTGAAGTTGATCAACAACAAATAATTATTGACATCACTTAATTATGATGGTAGATTAATGATAATTAAATAATGCTGTGATTGAGAAGAGTATTTGGTTTTATAATATAGAGATTTAGGGACGGTGGAAACCTAATTTGTTGAACTGTAAGAAGGGAGCTCATGAGCATATACTACTAAAGAGGACTTCATTGATGTCAAGTAGGGTGGAACCGCGGAATTTTACTTTCGTCCCTATATTCGGGATGGAAGTTTTTATTTTTTGAAAGGAGAATTATATGGCAGGCATTCAAAAGAATAATTTGGAAAAAGTTGTATCATTATCAAAAAGCAGAGGAATCATTTTTCCGGGATCAGAGATTTATGGTGGTCTTGCTAACACATGGGACTATGGTCCTGTTGGTGTTGAAATAAAAAACAATGTAAAGAAAGCATGGTGGCAAAAATTTGTGCAGGGTAGCGAGTTTAATGTAGGTTTGGATTCGGCGATTCTTATGAATCCTAGAACCTGGGAGGCTTCAGGACATGTTGGCGGGTTTAATGATCCTCTGATGGATTGTAAAAATTGCCAATCAAGGTTCAGAGCAGACAAGCTGATTGAAGATTATTTAAGACAAAAGGAAGATTTGGAAACTGTTGTCGATGGCTGGTCCAACGCTCAAATGGAAAGCTATATAGTTGAAAACGGCATTCAATGTCCCGAGTGTGACAGCAAAGACTTCACTCAAATCAGACAATTTAATCTTATGTTCAAAACTTATCAGGGTGTGACTGAAGGTTCGCAGGCTGAAATATTCCTAAGACCTGAAACCGCTCAAGGTATTTTTGTTAATTTCAAGAATGTGGTGAGAGCATCCAGAAAAAAGGTGCCTTTTGGCATAGGACAAATCGGAAAATCGTTTAGAAATGAAATCACACCCGGAAATTTTATTTTCAGAACTAGAGAATTTGAGCAAATGGAGTTGGAGTTCTTTTGTAAACCCGGTGAAGATTTGGACTGGTATAATTATTGGAAAGAGTTTTGTATGAATTGGTTATTGGCTTTAGGTATGACAAAGGAAAATGTCAGATTCAGAGATCACGGAGAGGAAGAGCTGTCACACTATAGCAATGCCACAACGGATATTGAGTATCTATTCCCGTTTGGCTGGGGTGAGTTGTGGGGTATTGCAGATAGGACAGACTTCGACCTGAAACAGCATCAGGAGTTCTCGGGCGAAAGCTTTAAGTATAAGGATCCTGTTACTAATGAGGAATACATTCCTTACTGTATTGAACCATCAGTTGGCGTGGATAGAGTATTGCTGGCTTTTCTGATAGACGCCTATAATGAAGAGGTCTTGGAAGACGGTACAGAAAGGATTGTACTCAAGTTACATCCAGCGCTATCTGCCTTCAAGGCAGCTATATTCCCTCTAACCAAAAAACTCAGAGATCCAGCTATGGAACTGTTTAAAGATTTGTCATATTATATAAATGTGGATTATGATGAGGCTGGAAGTATCGGAAAACGGTACAGAAGACATGATGAAATAGGAACACCATTTTGCATAACATATGATTTTGATTCCCTCGAGGATCAATGTGTAACAGTCAGATTTAGAGACACTATGGAACAAAAAAGAATAAAAATTAAGGAATTGACACAATTTATTTTGGAACAGCTCAAATTTTAGGGGTGTGATCTTATCAAATTGACAGATAGGCAAAACGAAATAGTGGAATTGGTAAAAAAATATGAACCGGTAACCGGAGAACAATTAGGGGAGCATCTAGAGGTCTCAAGAGCAACCTTAAGACCTGATTTGGCTATATTGACCATGTTAGGCATTCTGGTCGCAAAACCAAAAGTGGGATATTTTTATAATGGACAGGGTGTAGATCTGACCATTAAAGAGATTTTTTCGATACCGGTTGATGAAATCAAGTCCAGGCCTATTGTTGTTGATGAAGAAACAACTGTATACGATGCTGCTGTTACAATGTTTTTAGAGGACATAGGTACTATCTTCGTAGTGAAGGACCATTATCTAAAAGGGGTAATCTCAAGAAAGGATTTACTCAAGGTAACCTTAAGTGGCAGCTCAGCTACGACAATACCCGTATCTGTTATTATGACAAGACTGTCTAAAATGGTTTATTGCAGCAAGGATGACATATTCATTGATGCTGTGCGAAAAATAGTGGAATACCATATTGATTGCATACCGATTGTATTGGAGGAAGGTCCTGATAAACTAAAAATTATCGGGAGAATCTCCAAAACAAATATAAGCAAATACATTTTGGATGTAAGCAATCGAGAAAGGGGATATTATGAAAAAGGTTAAAATCTACGCTTTATCGGATTCTGTAGGCGAAACCTCAGAACAAGTTGCGAATGCAGTAATGAAGCAGTTTGACATGATTGATTATCAGATTGATGTATGGGGGTATGCTCAATCAAAAGAAGTAATCGACGAAGCCATCTATTCTGCAAAAAGGGAAAATGCTGTTATCGTTTTTACGCTAGTTATTGTAGAACTTAGAGATTATCTCATTAAAAAAGCAATAATCGAGGGCGTGACAGCTGTGGATCTTATTACACCGCTATTATCGCCTATGATAGAGCATATCGGGTTGATCCCCAAGCGAGAACCGGGTCTGCTTCACAAATTTGATGAGAACTATTTCAAAAGAATGGACGCTATAGATTTTGCAGTAAAGTACGATGATGGGAAGGATACTAAGGGTGTTCTAAAAGCTGATGTGGTATTGATTGGAATATCCAGGACATCCAAGACCCCGTTGAGTATGTACCTCGCAAACAAGAGCTACAAAACGGCTAATATACCCCTTGTACCTGAAGTGGAGCCACCTGAGGAGCTTTTTAAAATCAGCCCGGGGAAAATTGTGGCACTTTTTGCAGAGCCCGATTATCTGAACCGTATCAGAAAGGAAAGGCTCAAGGCATTGGGATTGAATGACGGGTCTTCTTATGCAGATTTGAAACGTATTATCAGAGAACTGGAATATGCAGATCAGTATATAAAGAAATTGGGCTGCAGAAAGCTAGATATTACCAATAAAGCTATAGAAGAAATTGCCAGCATTATCATAGGATGGCAAAGTGATAGCGCTAAGAAAGAAAGAGAATGACTCAAGAAAGAGAATAAACTCTTTCTTTTTGTATAATCCATCAATAAGGATGTGTTTAATTTGTTCAGACAATATCAGGAAGAACTCGAAACTAAAATATTGTCACAATATGCGGTGAAATCAAAAGAATCTAAAGGAAGAAGAGTAGCGGAACCGGATTGTGAGATTAGAACTGTTTTTCAGAGAGACAGGGACAGGATATTACATTCCAAGGCATTCAGACGCTTGAAACACAAGACTCAGGTATTTTTGGCACCTGAGGGGGATCACTACAGAACCAGACTGACCCATACCCTAGAGGTGTCCCAGATTTCAAGAACCATAGCAAGAGCGTTGCGTTTGAATGAGGACCTGACAGAGGCTATTTCTCTAGGCCATGACCTGGGGCATACGCCATTTGGTCATAATGGAGAAGATATCCTCGATAAATTGTTGAGTAATGGATTTAGGCATTATGAACAAAGCCTGCGTGTTGTCGATTTGTTGGAGAAACATAATGGCATGAACGGGCTAAATCTCACAGACGAAGTGAGGGATGGCATCTTTAATCATACTGGTGATAACAAGCCCTATACACTGGAAGCCCAGATCATTAAAGTGTCAGATAGAATCGCCTATCTCAACCATTACATTGATGACGCCAAAAGAGCAGGCATCGTCAATATATCCAATATCCCAAAAGAGATACTGGATGTACTGGGTATGACCCATGGAGAGAGAATCAATACTATGATTAAAGATGTGATTTATCAATCAATTGATAAACCCGCAATCACTATGAGTGATAGTATCCAACAGGCGACAGACCAGCTAAGAGAGTTTATGTTTAAAAATGTCTATTTTAATGATATTGCAAAAAGCGAGGATAGAAAAGCTAAAAAAATAATGACGGATCTTTTTCATTATTATATGGATAACCTTAATAGTATAGCGTCAAAGGAAGACATAGAGACCTTCAGTGGAGAAGAGATTGTCCGAGATTACATAGCAGGAATGACCGATAGATTTGCATTAAAACAGTTTAAAGATATCTTTTTGCCTCTCCCTTGGGATAAGTGAGTGATTGACATTTGTAGCAAAAAGATGTATAATTTTATTCCGTAATTTGATAGAATGGTGGGATTATGTCATACTCTATAAGTGAAGAAAAAATTGAAGAAATCACAGGTTTAACAGACATTGTAGACATAATCAGTGAACATTTGAGCTTGAAAAAGACAGGCGCTAACTATACTGCGTTATGCCCATTTCATAAAGAAAAAACGCCTTCATTTTCAGTTTCACCGGACAAGCAGATTTACCACTGCTTTGGTTGTGGAGAAAGTGGCGATGCTATTTCTTTTCTGATGAAGTATGATAACTTGAATTTTCTCGAAGCTGTTGAGCATTTGGCAGACAAAGCCGGTATTCATTTGGATATGTCTAAAGAAAAGGCAAAACCCGATAATGATTATCTAAAGGTAAATTACAAAATAAATAGAGAAGCAGCTATTTACTTTCATAAGAGTCTTATGAACAGCCCATATGCCATTAAGTATTTTGAAAACAGGGGCATACAAAAGAAAGCACAACAGTATTTCGGGCTGGGTTACATCCCGGATCAGTGGCATGATTTATTAAATCATCTTAAAAATCTGGGTTTTAAAGAGCAGGAAATAGAAGAAACCGGATTGATCATCAAGAGCGAGAACAAGGGAAATTATTATGATAGATTCAGAAACCGAATAATATTTCCCATATTCGACTTGAAAAAGCGCGTAATTGGTTTCGGAGGAAGGGTTCTGGATGATACCCTGCCTAAATATATCAATTCACCGGATTCTATAGTTTTCAACAAAGGCAGAAACCTTTATAATCTAAATAATGCTAGAAATTATTCTGATAAGGGAATAATCCTGACAGAAGGATATATGGACGTTATAAAACTCACGATTAATGGGTATAACAACGTAGTAGCTTCTTTAGGGACGGCATTGACAGATAATCAGGTCAAGCTGATGAAAAAATACAGCAAAGAATTCTACATATCCTATGATTCAGACAATGCTGGATTGAAGGCTGCAATCAAAGCTGTCAATGTTTTAAAGTCACATGACTTGAATAGCAAAGTGATTATCTTTCCTGAAAAAATGGATCCGGATGACTTTGTGACAAAATTTGGCGGCTCAAGATTCAATGATAGATTGAACAAATCACTTAAGTATTTTGACTATTTGGATTATTATCTTAACCTGACACACGATACAAAACAGGACATAGGTAAACTGGAATACATAAAAGAAATGAACATCTATTTGCAGAATGTGAAAAATGCAGTTGAAAAGGAACTGTATATTGAAAAGATATCACAAAAACTTGGTATAACTAAAGAATCAATATTAATGGAGTTCAAGAACAATCAGAGGAAGACGTTCAATAAGACAACAGACAACATCAGAAAGATTGACATAGCAGGACAAAATACTTCGGATTATGAATTGGACTTAATTGAGATAATGACTAATAATTATGAAATGACACAATACATAAAAAGCACTTATGACACCAGTGTTTTCTACAGCACGAAAAACAGATCCAGGTTTTATGCTATACTCAATAACACATCACAAGAAAACAACAACGAACAGGGAAAATACAAAAGCATAGATTTGACTCAAGATGACCTGAAAAAAATAGTTGATGATTATATCAAAAAGATTAAGACTGATCAACTGATTAAGATAAAAAGCGAGATTAAAACAAAGCTTCTCACAGAACCGGAAAACAACCAATTTAAAGAGCAAATATCTGAACTGGATAAAGAAATACTTAGGTTAAGGGGGCACCACAATGGCTAAAAGCAAAGACTTACCAGAAACAAATGAGGACAAGCATGTCTTAGAGGATTTGAAAAATTCATTAAGAAAAAAAGGCAGAAAAGAAGGATTCATAGAGTACAAGATGATAGTTGATACTTTTGAGAAGATAGATATAAGTCCTGATGAGATTGATGATATATACAAGTTTCTGGAAGACAATAAAATTGAAATATTAGGATTGCAGGATGATTTGATTATCACTGAATCAGATGATGAAGATGATGAAGAAGATGACATAGTAGACAAGGACCTTGAAAGCGACTTACTCACCAGAATCAAAAGCGAGTCTGACTCAATCCTTCTTAAAGGTGTCAATGTCGATGATCCTGTCAGAATGTATTTAAAAGAAATTGGAAAAGTGCCTTTATTAACCGGAGATGAAGAAGTAGAACTCGCCAAGAGAATGGAAAACCTGGATGGTGAAGCTAAGAATAGGCTTGCTGAAGCTAATCTGAGACTTGTAGTCAGCATCGCCAAGAGATATGTCGGGAGAGGCATGCTGTTTTTAGACCTTATCCAAGAAGGTAATCTGGGTCTAATTAAGGCTGTTGAAAAGTTCGACTATAAAAAGGGTTATAAATTCAGCACCTATGCGACTTGGTGGATTAGACAAGCTATAACCAGAGCAATCGCAGACCAGGCTAGAACCATTAGAATCCCTGTCCATATGGTAGAGACAATCAATAAACTGATTAGAGTAAAAAGACAATTGCTTCAAGAACTTGGCAGAGATGCAACACCTGAAGAAATAGGCTTAGAGATGGATATGGAACCTGAAAAGGTAAGAGAAATCCTCAAGATAGCTCAAGAACCGGTATCTCTTGAAACACCGATAGGTGAGGAAGAGGATAGCCATTTGGGTGATTTCATACCGGATGACGACGCCCAGGCTCCGGCTGATGCCGCAACATCGACTCTTCTAAAGGAACAATTGGTTGAGGTATTACAAACGCTTACTGACAGAGAACAAAAAGTATTAAGATTACGATTTGGATTGGATGATGGCAGGGCTCGGACACTTGAAGAAGTCGGTAAAGAGTTTGATGTGACTAGAGAGAGAATTAGACAAATAGAAGCCAAAGCATTGAGAAAACTCAGACATCCAAGCAGAAGTAAAAAACTTAAAGACTACTTGGAATAAAGATCCTTTAACGGGTCTTTACTTCTTATACGGAGAAAATATGGGGAACAGGATAGATGCGATCATAAAATTAATCGATCAATGTAATGTCGCGGCAGACATTGGTACAGATCATGCCTATGTACCTGAGTTATTGATAAATAAGGGAATCTGTAATAGGGTCATTGCGACAGACTTAAATGATGGACCCTACAAGATAGCTAAGAGATACATTAAGTCCAAATCCTTATCTGACAGGATAGACATAAGGTTAGGCGATGGCCTTCAACCAATTGATTTGAAGGAAGTGGATACAATCATCATTGCTGGGATGGGCGGTTTGCTGATTCGTGAAATTATTGATCAAAAAAAGAACGAATTTGACCCTCACCATACATTAGTCCTTCAACCAATGCATGCTTCAGACAAGTTGAGACATTACCTGTTGGATAATGGTTTTGAGTTGATTGATGAAGAGCTGGCAAAAGAGGAATTTCATTTCTATGAAGTCATTAAAGCCAAGAGATGTAACAAGGCTCAAGCTATTGATAATGAGATTTATCTTGAGGTCGGTAAAGCACTATTTATGAAAAAACATTCATTGCTTAGATCATTCATTGAGAATAAAATAAGGATTAATGACGATATTATTAGAAATTTGGAATTATCAAAAGTCGAAATGGATAAAATGAAAATGCTTAAACTTAAGAATAATCAATTAAAGGAGCTAATGAATAAGAATGAAATTATATGATTTGATGGACTATTTAAATCAGATGTTTCCATTTGATATGTCTGAAGATTGGGATAACTCAGGTATGCAAATCGCAGATGATCAAAAAACAATCAATCGAATCGTTATTGGTGTTGATCTTACTGATAAATTATTGGATAAGGCGATTGAGACCGAAGCTGATTTGATTATCACACATCACCCGTTCATTTTTTCACCATTGAAATATGTTTACATGAATTCCTACAAGGGTGATCTGATAAAAAAGATGATTATTAATGACATCAGCTCCATTGCTATGCACACCAATTATGACTTATCAATCCATGGGATGAATCAGGCTATAGGTTCTAAGCTGGGATTGCTTAATCTTAGGAATTTAGCAAAAACTGAGAGCTCTAAAGAAGTCGGTTTCGGTGCGATAGGAGACTTAGCAGAAGAAGTTGAGCTGAATGTATTTATCGATAGAATTAAAGATAATTTTCAATTGGGTCATGTAACTCTTTACAATGAAAATATGAAACAAAGAATAAAAAGTGTGGCTTTTTGTGGGGGAGCAGGGGCTGAATTCATATCAGAGGCCATCAATGTCAAGGCAGATATTTATATTACAGGTGATATAACGCATCACGACGCACAAGCAGCATATGAGGGGGGCATAATATTGATGGACCCAACCCACTACGGACTTGAAAAAGTCTTCGTAGACCATATCAGTGACCTTGTAAACGATAGATACAGTGAGGTTGACCTTATACCTTACCATATCAATGAATTTGAGGCGACCATTAGATAAACAGCGCCGGATAAAACAATTGTAAAGTATGAAGATTTGTATTATAATTCAATGAGCAAGTCGGATAGCTGCATGGAAACATGAGGAAAGTCCGAGCTTCGCAGAGCAGAATGCTGGTTAATGGCCAGTGAGGGTGACCTTAAGGAAAGTGCAACAGAAAATTACCGCCTGAAAAGGTAAGGATGAAAAGGTGAGGTAAGAGCTCACCAGCGGTCAGGTGACTGGCCGGCTGTGTAAACCCCATTCGAAGCAAGACCAAGCAGGGATGTGAAGGCAGCTGCTCGCTGTATCCCGTGGTAGGTTGCATGAGCCTTTTGGTAACAAAAGGCCTAGATAGATAGCTATCGATAACAGAACTCGGCTTATAGACTTGCTCATTAAAAAACAACCGCTTATGTGGTTGTTTTTTAATGGCGTAAAATGCTATTTTTTAAGAAACGCCTTCATACCTTGTTTACCCTCTGAGCTAGTTATTTGCTCTAAGAATTTGACAAATTCATTTTCAAGATTTAAGAGGATGGATTCTCTATCCCAAAGCAGTTTTTTGGCATTTGCAATTGATCCCTTTTTCAAGGACGATATTCTGTCTGCTATTTCTTCTGATTTGCGATATAAGTCATCATGGGTAACGACATAGGAAGCCATGCCCCAATCCAGAGCTTGTTCAGCTGTGATAGTCGAGTCAGTCATCAGGAGATGAGAAACTCTTTTCTGACCGATTATTTCCTTAAGAAGTGCCGTCCAACCACCGTCGGGGCTATAACCAACTGTTGCATAATAAGGTGTAAAGGTCGCTTTAGTTGATAAAACAACAATATCCGATGCTAGCACCAATCCTATAGAGCCACCAGTCACCAAACCATGAACTGCTGTCACAATAGGCTTTTCACAATCAATCATAGTCATTATAAGCCTATTTAAAGAACCGACTACAGATTTTGAGTAGTCTTCGATGTCATCAATATGATCATAAAAAGCTGATACATCTCCACCTGTAGAGAAGGTTTTGCCGTTGGCTTTCATTATGATGACTGATATTGAGTCATCTTTAGACATGCTGTTTACCGCTTTAATAATCTCATTCAAAAAATCCGGAACAAGTGAATTATGTCTATCAACTCTGTTGAGTGTTATAAAGCCAATATTTCGCGTTTTCTCAATAATTACATTACTCATTTCTTGCCTCCTGTGATTCATGTAGTGTTTCCCAGCTTTGATAAAGCTTTTCAAGTTCTTTTTTTAGCTTATCAAGATTGAGACTTGTTTCCGTTGCCAGAATGTGGTCGTTGTATACTTGTGGTGTGCATAGTTTGTTTTCAAGCTCCTCGATGCTGGTTTCTGTATTGTAGATGCTCATTTCCAACTCTTCAAGCTTTTTTCTTGCCATTTGTCTTTGCCTGGTGTTGGTTCTATCTTTTCTTGTCAGATTTTTCAGTTCAGTTTTTGTTATGACATCATCATTATCATCATCTACCAACAGGCTATTTTTTTTCTCCACGTAGTAATCATAGTTTCCAAGATACTCAGTGACACCAGTATTTGTCATTTCTAGTATTTTGTTAACAGTACTATTAAGAAAATAGCGGTCATGTGATATGATTAAAACTGTGCCAGTGTAGTCGTTGATAGCTTTTTCGAGAATGTTTTTAGAGTCAATGTCCAGGTGATTTGTTGGCTCGTCCATCAAAAGAAAATTTGTTTTTGACAACATAAGTTTCAATAAGGATACCCGATTCTTTTCACCACCGCTTAAGTCGCTTATGCTTTTAAATAAATCCTCACTATAGAACATGAATTTTGCAAGATAACCTCTTACCTCATGGACTTTAAGCCTTGGATATTCATCCCAGATTTCATCAAGGACTGAATTATCCATAGTTAAATCAGATAGTTCCTGGTCAAAATAACCTATATTGACATTGTGTCCGAAAATCAATTCACCACCATCAGCCTTGATATTTCCTGCTATGATTTTTAGAAGTGTTGATTTCCCAATGCCATTCGGTCCCACAAGTCCAACTTTGTCATTTTTAAACATGCTCAGACTTACGTTTTGAAATATTCCTTTGCTCTCATATGATTTAGACAAACCGGAGATTCTTAAAACATCATTACCACTTTGAATAGCAGGATTAAATTTCAGTGATATTTTTATGGTATCTGCATCGGGATTATCCAAAAGTGTTATGTTTTGGAGCATCTTTTCTCTGCTTTTTGCCTGGCGTACCTTTTTATCGCGTCCATTGGCTAAAAATTTAGCAATAATCTCTTTTTGTCTTTGGATCTCCTTTTCCTGTAATACAAATTTTTTCTTGTTTAGTTCAATTTCTTCTGTCCACCGGCGGATGAAGTACGAATAATTACCATCATAAACTTTTATTTTTTTATCACTCAAAAAAAGTGTTTTATTGATTACCTTATCTAAAAAGTATCTGTCATGGGAAATCAACAGGACTGTTCCCTTGAAATCTTTAATAAACTTCTCTATCCACTCTATAGAACTGATATCCAAATGGTTGGTGGGCTCATCTAGCATAAGGATATCGGGGGAGGATAAGAGAAGCTTAGCCAGCATCACCCTACTTTTTTGACCACCGCTCAACTGACTTATTTCCAACGAAAATTCGTCCTCGCTGAAACCCAGACCAAATAAAACACCTTTTATTCTGCTTTTGTAACTATAGCCTTCAAGCTTTTCGAAAAGCTCATTCTTTATAGAATACTCTTCTAACAAAGCTTCAAGCCTATCTGGCTGTGTCGCATACAAAGCCATTTTAGATTCAAGCTCCCTAATTTCTTGCTCTAAAGACAGAACACCCGAAAAAACTTCTTCAGCGGTATCATAAATGGTTTTATTACTTTTGATATTGTCTGATTGTTTTAAGTATCCGACTCTCTTGCTATTGTTCAAATAAAAGCTGCCACTGTCATATTCCAACTGTGAAGTCAAAATATTCAGCAGTGTTGTTTTTCCTGAACCGTTTAAGCCGATTAAAGCGACCTTTTCATATTCATTTATGGTAAAACTTATCTCATCCAGTATTGTATCTGCACCAAAAGACTTACTGAGCATACTACAAGATATATCTATCATATAATCACCTTAGTACAGTATATTAAGTGAAGAGGTCATTGTAAAGTGAAAAAAACATGAAATAATCACTGGAAACTAATAAAATATGTGATATAATGATTAATTGTATTGAATAAATCGCATACAATTGTTAAAATATTACTTAGGATGGAGGTGTACAACATGACAAAAAATGGAAAAATATCAGATGCTGTCATTAGAAGATTACCAAAATACTATCGATATTTAGGTGACCTGCTGAAAAATGGAATTAATAGGGTATCTTCAAATGAACTAAGTAAACTAACCGGTTTTACAGCATCGCAAATCAGACAGGACCTAAATAACTTTGGCGGATTTGGACAACAGGGATACGGCTATGATGCAAAGAACTTAAGAGATGAGATCGGCAAGATACTGGGCATAAACAACAACTACCAGGTCATAATAGTCGGTGCCGGTAATATCGGACAAGCAGTCGCCAACTACGCCGGATTTTATGAAGAAGGCTTCGAAGTAAAGGCTTTGTTTGACAAGAATCCAAAACTAATGGGTTTGAAAATCAGGGATCTAGAAATAAAAGATATAGATGACCTGCCAGATTATCTAAAAGAAGTACATGTGGATATTGGGGTAATATGCACACCCAAGGAAGTTAGCCAGAATGTTGCTAATACATTGATAGCTAACGGTATCCAAGCAATTTGGAACTTTGCCCCTACAGATATTAAAGTCGGTGATAATGTAGCTATTGAGAATGTTCATATGAATGAAAGTCTTTATACACTGGCGTACTATTACAAGAATAAAAAAGAGAACAAATAGGCAGCATCAAAAGTACTATAAAAATGAACTAATGTTTTTGTTCCTTTGCTTTTGTATTTTGATCAAAGGTAATGGAGTGAGAGTATTAGTTTATTTTGATTTGACGGAGAAAAAATGGAAATAAATTATTGTGATGATCGAGTGATTATAAATGGAATATTTGACTTCATACCGAAGCATGTTTTTGAGTGTGGGCAGTGTTTTAGATGGGAAAAGCAACCAGATGGAAGTTATACAGGTGTGGCTCACAACAGAGTCATCAATGTTGCATTGAATCATGATCAACTTATTATCAGCAACACCAATAGAGACGATTTTGAAAAAATATGGTTCGAGTATTTCGATATGGGTAGAGATTATTCTGAAATTAGGCGAATACTGTCCATAGAAAGCAGGATGCATCCAGTAGTCGATTATGGTAAAGGATTACGGATACTGAAACAGGACGAGTGGGAGTGCCTTGTTTCTTTTATTATATCTGCCAATAAAAGCATTCTTCAGATTAAGAAGATAGTTGAAGATATTTCATATAGATACGGTGACCATATTACTAATTATAGAGGTAAAGAATATTTTTCTTTTCCTGATAGTTCTGTGATTGCCAAACTAGAATTAAGTGAATTAAGAGAGTGCAAGGTAGGGTATAGAGACAAGTTTATTCAAAGAGCAGCAAAGTATATTGATGCAAATCGGGATTGGCTGTATCGTCTTAAGCATCTGACGTACGAGGATGCATCAAATGAGCTTAAAAAGCTTGATGGCGTAGGAGAGAAAGTATCCCATTGTGTCATGTTGTTTTCAATGAAACAATATGAATCATTTCCTGTAGATATCTGGGTACAGAGAATCATGCGTGAGTTCTTTTCTATTTCTGGAAACAATAATGATATCAAGAGGATTGCAGAACAAAAATTTGGCGAGTATTCAGGCTTTGCGCAACAGTATCTGTTTTATTATGCAAAAGAAAACAATATAGGTTTTGAAAGTAAAAAAATATGAAAATAAAAGAAATCTAGAGAAATATAGCGTAATACATAGAATAGATGAGATAATAGTATAATTGTCGCTTAAAATGACAATATTTAGAGTATATCAATGTTTGAAACTTTCAAGCTATTGAAGTATCATAGTGACAGTTGATGTTAGCACTCATTGAAGGTGAGTGCTAACAAAATTAGAAGAGAAGATAAACTAAGGAGGTAAATATGAATATCAAACCATTAGGAAACAGAGTTGTAATAAAAGTTTTGGAAGCTGAAGAAAAAACCCAAAGCGGAATAGTATTGCCAGGCTCAGCAAAAGAAAAACCTCAGATGGCAGAGGTTCTTGCAATAGGTGCAGGTATACTCAACGATGAGAAGAAAAAAGATGAAATCAAAGTCGGTGACAAGGTGATTTTTTCTAAGTATGCCGGTACAGAAGTGAAGATGGACAACAACGAATATACTATTCTAAAATTAGAAGATATATTAGCAGTAGTTGAATAAGAGAGAGGTGTAGAAAATGGCTAAAATTATAAAATTTGATGAAGAAGCAAGAAGAGCGATGGAAGCAGGTGTCAATAAACTTGCGGACACTATTAAAATTACGTTAGGACCTAAAGGAAGAAACGTTGTATTGCAAAAATCATACGGAAGTCCTTTAATAACAAACGATGGCGTAACCATAGCTAGAGAGATAGAGCTTAGTGACCCTTATGAAGATTTGGGAGCTCAATTGGTTAAGGAAGTAGCTACAAAAACCAATGATGTAGCAGGTGATGGAACTACTACAGCGACATTATTGGCACAAGCAATTATAAGAGAAGGCTTGAGAAACGTAGCAGCCGGCGCTAACCCAATGATACTTAAACAAGGTATTCAGATGGCAGTAAGTGCAGCTGTAGAGGAATTGAAGCAATTATCAAAAACAGTGGAAACTAGCGAAGATGTAGCTCAAGTTGCATCAATATCAGCTTCTGACACTTTGATAGGCAAGCTGATATCAGAAGCTATGGATAAAGTCGGCAGAGAAGGCGTTATAACAGTTGAAGAATCCAGAACAATGGATACAGATCTTGAAGTCGTTGAAGGAATGCAGTTTGATAGAGGATACTTATCTCCATACATGGTTTCAGATGCAGAGAAAATGGAAGCTACATTGGATGATGCTTACATTTTAATTACTGATAAAAAAATTACAAATATTCAGGAAATACTACCTGTACTTGAAAAAATTGTACAACAGGGAAAACCATTATTGATTATTGCAGAAGACATTGAGGGCGAAGCTCTTGCAACTTTGGTAGTGAATAAACTTAGAGGCACATTCAACTGTGTTGCTGTAAAAGCGCCAGGGTTTGGAGACAGAAGAAAAGAAATGCTGAGAGATATCGCTACACTCACAGGTGGAGAAGTTATTTCAGAAGAATTGGGTTATGACATTAAAGAAGCAACACTTGAAATGCTTGGAAACGCAAAAACTGTTAAAGTTGATAAAGAAAATACAACAATAGTTGATGGTGCAGGAACTCAAGAGGCTATCGGAGAAAGAGTAAGACAGATCAAAGCTCAACTGGAAGAGTCAACTTCAGAATTTGACAAAGAAAAACTTCAAGAGAGATTGGCAAAGCTTTCCGGTGGTGTTGCTGTTATCAATGTCGGTGCAGCTACTGAGACAGAGATGAAAGAAAAGAAACTGAGAATCGAAGATGCATTGAATGCAACTCGTGCCGCAGTAGAAGAAGGTATAGTTCCTGGTGGTGGTGTTGCATTAGTAAACACTATAAAAGCAGTAGAACAGGTTGCAGACTCATTGGAAGGTGATGCTAGAACAGGTGCATTGATTATCATGAGGGCATTGGAAGAGCCATTGAGACAAATTGCAATCAATGCTGGACTAGAAGGTTCAGTAATCGTCGACAAAGTCAAGAATGGAACAACTGGAGACGGGTTTGACGTGTTGAGTGGTAAGTATGTTAACATGATGCAAGCAGGTATTGTAGACCCTGCGAAGGTAACTAGAAGCGCGCTACAGAACGCCGCCTCAGTTGCAGCCATGGTATTGACAACAGAAGCTGCTGTAGTTGAAGAACCAAAAGACAAAGATCCTATGGGTGGAATGCCAGGCGGAATGCATGGTGGAATGCCAGGAATGATGTAATTTGAATTGTAACTAGAAAGGATGGCCGGAATGGCCATCCTTTTTTAATTGATTGCTTCATGTCCGGACTCGCCTGTTCTGATACGATAAATATTTTCAATCCGGTAAATGAATATTTTTCCATCTCCAATCTCTCCGGTTCTACAAATAGCTTGAGCTGTATCTACCACTAGTTGCACAGGCGTTTTGCATACAACAACCTCAACTTTAATTTTTGGAAGCAGCAAAGCTGTGTAATCTGCACCTCTGTATTTTGTGGTGTGGCCCTTTTGTTTACCGGAACCGAGCACATTTGAAACAGTCATTCCCTCAACGCCAATCTCCACTAAAGCGTCCTTTAACTCTTCAAGTTTGCTTGGTCTTGTAATTATTTCAATCTTTGTATAGATTTCAGACATTTTGATCCTCCTTATTTGATATAGAGCACTCTTGGAGCGAAGTCAGCATAGCTCTCAATACCGTGTTCTTCAATATCCAGTCCGGAGGTCTCTTCATCCTCAGAAACTCTCAGACCAATTGTCAAGTCTATCGCCTTGAATAGAATAAAAGTGGTTGACAATGTCCAGGCTGCGACTGCCAGTACACCTAATGATTGAATCATCAAGAGGGAAGCACCTCCGCCATATAGCAGACCGCCATCAGTAGCTAATAGCCCAACACTAAAAGTTCCAAAAGCCCCACATAATCCATGAACACCTATAGCACCAACGGGATCATCAATTTTTAGTTTCTTGTCAATAAACTCAATGCCAAACAAAACTACTACACTAGCGAAAATACCTATTAAAGCTGCTCCACCAAAACTGACAATATCACATCCTGCAGTAACTGCGACTAATCCGCCAAGAGCCCCATTCAGAGTCATGCTAACATCAGGTTTACCATATCGATACCAAGTCAACAGCATTGTGAAAAGAGCTCCGGAGGCTGCTGACAGATTGGTGGTCATAAATATATGACCCATATCATGACTTGCCATCCCTGACAATGTTGATCCTGGATTGAATCCGAACCATCCAAACCAAAGTATGAAGACTCCCAGCGCTCCAAGTGTCAGACTATGCCCGGGTATAGCGTTAGGCTTTCCGTTCTTGTCATATTTGCCTAAACGAGGTCCTAAAATATAGGCACCTACCAGGGCTGCCCATCCGCCAATGGAGTGAACAGCAGTAGAACCTGCAAAATCGTGAAATCCCAGTTTGGACAACCATCCACCACCCCAGATCCAATGGCCTGCGATTGGATAGATTATCAGACAGATAAAAAAACTGTAGATCAAATAAGATTTAAACTTTGTTCTTTCGGCCATAGCTCCTGATACAATGGTGGCTGCTGTGGCACAGAAAACGGTTTGGAATATTAAAAAAACGGATACTGGTACTGTTAATCCAAGATATTCATACGATCCAGTTGACATAATATCTATTGTGCCGATTAAACCACCTATATCACTTCCGAACATGATCCCAAAACCGACAAACCAGTATACCAAGGAGCCAACTGAGAAATCCATCAGATTTTTCATAATGATGTTTCCTGCATTTTTGGCTCTGGTAAACCCTGTCTCTACCATAGCAAAACCCGCTTGCATAAAGAAAACTAAAGCTGTTGCAACTAAAACCCATATTGTGTCAATAGCAAAACCATAATCCATACTCTCCACCTCTTAGGTATATTTTGTTTTGCCGCTTCCTATCTTATTATCCTCCTTTCTTATTAAATGATAAGATTCAAAATTACCGGGAATAAATAATTATACAAATCTTATAACATTTATTTAATAATGAAATTATTCTAACATTCGCTTATTTGTTTGTAAAGAGAAAATTTATCCCAAAATAGAAGAAAACGTTTTTATTTTTAGAAAACTTGAAAGACAATAAAGATAACGTTTTCAGAAATATTTAGGATAATTGACACAGAAGTATAAACGAAGTTAAAAATAAAATAGAATTAAAATGTTCGGATAAAATATTGATAGAAAATAAAATGATGCATAAAATTACATTATTAAATTAGTATTAAAAATCATATAATCTTTGTCAAAAAAAAATTAGATATGATATAATAGCTAGATTAAACTAAAAGGAATGTAAAATGTACAAAATACTTGATAGAGTCAATAATATAAATGATCTAAAAAAACTGAATATAAAAGAGCTTGAGGAGTTGGCTGAGGATATCAGACATTTTTTGATTACTTCAATTTCAGGCACTGGTGGACACCTAGCTTCTAATCTTGGCGTGGTAGAACTAACCATAGCAATACATTATGTATTTAACTCACCAAAGGATAAGATAGTATTTGATGTAGGGCATCAGAGTTATGTACATAAGATAATAACCGGCCGAAAAAATCAATTCAACTCACTTCGTCAATTAGATGGCTTAAGTGGGTTTCCAAAAAAATCTGAAAGTGATCATGATATATTCGAAACAGGTCATAGCAGTACTTCAATATCTGCCGCTCTGGGGTTGGTTAACGCAAGAGATTTGAAGGGAGAGGAATTTAATGTTATCTCTCTTATTGGTGATGGGGCCCTCTCAGGTGGAATGGCACTAGAAGCTATGAATGATGCCGGAAGGGAAAAAAGCAATCTGATTGTTATCCTTAATGATAATGAGATGTCTATCTCTAAAAATGTTGGAAGTATATCGACCAGTCTATCTAGACTTAGAACTGGGAAAACTTACTATTCATTGAAAAAAGAGATGGAAACATTTCTCGGAATGATACCTGTTGTTGGTAAATATGCCGTAAAATTTATTCGGAAGATCAAAGAATCCTTTAAACTATTTTTTGTCAATGGAGGCATGCTTTTTGAGGAGTTAGGATTCAGATATATAGGCCCCGTAGATGGACACAGCATGGCAGATATAATCAGTATATTAGAGAGGGTAAAGGACACTAAGGCACCGATTCTACTGCATGTACATACTAAAAAAGGGAAGGGTTATAAACCAGCTGAAGAAAAACCAGACGTATTCCATGGGGTTGGAAAGTATGATATAGCATCAGGTCATCTAATCGGTGGACAGGAAGTGTCCTATTCTGATGTATTTGGAAAGAAAATGGTTGAGATGGGAACAAGAAACGACAGCTTGGTTGCCGTGACAGCAGGCATGACAAGTGGGACTGGTCTTGAGGAGTTTGCTCAGAAATTCCCAGCAAGGTTTTTCGATGTCGGTATAGCAGAACAACATGGCGTTACTCTTTCAGCAGGGATGGCATCTGGTGGACTTATACCGGTTTTTCCCCTGTACTCAACTTTTTTGCAGAGAGCATATGATCAGTTGGTTCATGATGTTGCCCTGCAGAATTTGCATGTAATCTTATGTGTTGACAGAGCAGGGCTGGTTGGTAGAGATGGGGAGACACATCAAGGTGTCTTTGATTCCGGTTTTTTGTATCAAATCCCAAATCTAACGGTCTTGACACCTTCTAATTTCGAAGATTTGGAAAAGATGCTTGAATGGTCCGTTTTTGATGGCAAGGGACCTATAGTCATCAGATACCCAAGAGGTTCTGATGAAAAAGCGGGCATAAATCATGGGGCAAACCTTCTAGATCCACATCTTCTAAAGCCTGGAAATGATATTACACTGGTAACCTATGGAAGACTAATCACTGAAGTATATCAGGCAGCGATTGATCTGGATAAAAAAGGCATCAGTGCTGGGGTTGTTAATCTTAAAGCGATTAAACCTTTAAATGCAGATTTGATTTTAACGGAATCAAGTAAAACCAAAAGAATTCTCTTTATTGATGAAACTGTGAAATATGGTTCGGTAGGAAGGATTCTGAATGATTTGATACCGAGTGATGTTGAGTTGAGAATTCTAAGTCTTCCTGATCAGTTCATCGAACATGGCAGTGTTGAGGAATTGACTGAAAAATATGGGTTAGACCACGTTGGTATAGTTGACAAGGTAACAAAATGGATGGAAGAGAGTCATTTTTGAATAGATTATTTGACATCAGTTGTTTAATCTGTTAACATTTAAAAAATTAATATTGTATTACAGAGGCCGCGATAAGTTAAGAGTACTGTTATAAGGGAAAGGAGCTGTCGCCGAAGCATTATCATATTGCTGGGTCTATGTTGAAAAAGCATGGAACTGTCCGAAACGAAACCCAACGTGGAAGGGAGTGCTGGAATACATCAGGGGTAAGAATCAGTGATATTTGTCATGAGTTTTACTCATGGCTTTTTTATTTATAATATTTCAAATAGGGGTTTATTTTTTTTTATCTTTGATGTATAGTATATACTATGAGTTTATGGAATATAGACATATGTTCGCAAAAAGGAGACAAAATGTTAAAAGTAGCTAAATTTGGAGGTACTTCTACCTCCAGCGGAGAACAGTTGAAAAAAGCAGCAGAAATAATCAAATCAGACAAAGATAGGCGTTATATTGTCGTGTCCGCTCCCGGAAAGAGACACGATGGAGATAATAAAGTAACAGATTTGCTATACTTATGTCATGCCCATCTAACTTACTCTGTTCCATTTGATCAGGTGTACAAGATGATAGAGGACAGATTCAGAAGCATAGCAAATGAGTTAAGCAAAAATGTGGACATTGACTTGTATCTGAGTAGTATCAAGAATAAATTGAATAAAGGAATATCTCTGGATTATCTCGCTAGTAGGGGAGAATATCTTAATGCTATTATATTAGCGGACTATTTGGATTATGAATTTGTTGATGCTAAAGATATTATTTTCTTCAAAATGGACGGATCACTAGATCATGAAAAAACAAAGCGTATAATGAATGAAAGACTAAAAGACGTACAATATGCTGTAATACCAGGCTTTTATGGGACTAGTGCTTTGGGTGAGATTAAAACATTTTCAAGAGGTGGTTCTGACATTACTGGTTCTTTAGTGGCAAGCTGCATGGGCTCGAGCATTTACGAGAACTGGACAGATGTCTCAGGATTTTTGATGGCTGATCCACGAATTATCAAAAACCCGAAAAAAATCAGACATATAACTTACAGAGAGTTGAGAGAGCTTGCGTATATGGGGGCTTCTGTCCTTCATGATGAAGCCATATATCCTGTTAGAAGTGCAAATATTCCTATTAATATTAGAAATACAAACTACCCTGATGATCCAGGTACCATCATTGCAAATGAAAGGGAAAAAGGGAATGATAATCTGACCATAACCGGGATTGCAGGGAGGAAAGACTTTACAATTATAGCCCTACAAAAATTCTATATGAATTCTGAGGTGGGTTATGTCAGAAGAATCTTATCTGCTTTGGAGATGTATGATGTAACATTTGAAAATATTCCCAGCGGCATCGATACTGTGTCTATTGTCTTGGATAGCCAAAAGTTGAATGGAAAGCTGGAGAAAGTACTGAGCGAGATAGAAAGAACTTGCTCACCTGATAGTATCAATGTTTATAGAAATATAGCCATGATAGCGGTAGTAGGACAGAATATGGCTTTTACAGTAGGGGTTTCCGGTAGGGTGTTCGGTGCTTTAGGAAGGGCAGGTGTCAATATAAGGGTTATTGATCAGGGCTCCAGTGAAATAAACATAATTATTGGTGTCAGTGACACAGATCTGGAAAAAGCAATAGAAGCGATATACTATGAGTTCAACTAAAAATGAGGCGTTAAGCCTCAATTCTTTTTGATTCTTTGTCCGATGACTAACAGTGCTAAGACTCCCACTTCCATAAGTGGGAGATAAGCACTGTAGAGTCCCTGGATAACGGTTTCTAAGGTTCAGATGGCGTTTCAAACGCCACCTGAACCAAAGAACCCTGTTGATCTGAAAAGTATTTTTTTGCTATTGCTACTGCCTCCATGGCATCCTTCCCATAATGGTTCGAACCGATATCTCTGGCATACTCATCATTCAGGACCGCACCGCCTACCATTATAGTGATATCAGGAAACTCGGATTTCAATACTTTAATTGTTTTTTGCATATTTGCCACGGTGGTTGTCATCAATGCGCTTAATCCAATTAAACTGACATTTTCTGCTCTGATACAGTCAACTATTACATTTGTATCGACATTTTTTCCGAGATCAATCACGTAGAAGCCATAGTTTTCCAATAGCATTTTAACAATATTTTTGCCTATATCATGGACATCTCCCAGTACAGTAGCAAGGATGATTTTTTTGCTTTTATCAGAAGTGGAATCATAAGTCATACTATTTTTTATGACCTCGAAAACTCCCTGAACCGTTTCTGCAGAATTCAACAGCTGAGGTAGAAAAATATCGCCTTTCTCATATTTTTCACCAACAAGATCCAAAGCAGGTGCTATATAAGAGTTGATTATGTCAAGCTTTGACATAGTTTCTAATAGCTTTTGGGTCAGAATTATAGCTTCATTCTTTCTAGCATTAACAATGCAATCGGACAAATTTGTTTCACTGAAGGTTACTTCCTTATCTGATGGGTGTTGTGTCATTATTGATTTGCCACTAAAGTATTCAAGATATTTTTCGGAATCCTTATCGATTCCTTTTAAAACCCTAAACGATCTGATGGCGTCCATAGATTTTTCTGATGCTGTGTTCATAATTGGAACATCTAACCCCATTGTCAATGCACTGATTAAAAATGTTGAGGTAAGAGTCTCGCGCTGAGGAAGTCCGAATGATACATTGCTTACACCAAGGCAGGTCTTGACACCTAATTTTTCTTTTACATCTTTGATGGCATATAGTGTTTCAAATACATCTTTCTGCTGAGCTGAGGCGGTCAGTGTTAGGCAGTCAATTAGGATGTTTTTACGTTTGATACCCAGTTCCTCTGCTTTATTCACAATTTTGGAAGCAATCTCAAATCTTTCGTGACTTTTTGATGGGATGCCTTTATCATCCATCGTCAATCCGATGACACAGCCACCATATTTTTTTATGAGGGGTAAGACTTTATTTAGTGAGTCTTCTTTGCCATTGACTGAATTGACTAACGCTTTGCCATTATATGTTCGTAAAGCGGTTTCAATCACCTTGTCATCTGAGCTGTCTATCTGTATTGGCAGGGTGGAGCTTTTAGAAATTTCGCTGATCATGCTTTGCATTGCTTTTGATTCATCAATACCCGGGACACCAGCATTAACATCCAGTATATCAGCTCCCTCACTTTCTTGCGCTAAAGCGAGGTTAACAATATAATCCATATCTTCATTCTTTATAGCTTCTTTAAGTGCTTTTTTTCCAGTTGGATTGATACGCTCACCGATAATTTTTATGTTGTCTATAATAACTGTCTTGGTGGATGATGATACGAAGGTGTAGCCCTTTTCGTGGATTTCCGATGGCTTAATATCAGTTAGAGATGCTTTCAAGGTGGCGATGTGTTCAGGTGTTGTACCACAGCAGCCTCCAAGCATGTTCACACCAAGACGTCTGATATCCTGCAATTGTTTTGTAAACTCATTGGGGCTCAAGTCAAAATGTGTTGATCCATTGATGAGCTTTGGCAACCCCGCATTGGGTTGGACCAATAGATTGGTGGATGTGTATTTAACAATTTCTTCAATAAAGGAAAGCATTTCAACAGGTCCGAATGAACAATTCAAACCAATTGCATCTACACCGAGAGATTCGAGCACGGAAACGATTGTGAGCACATCGCTGCCCGTAAGAGTTCGTCCGTTTTTTTGAAGTGTCATACTGCAGATAATTGGTAATTTGGTGTTTTCCTTTGCAGCAAGAATAGCTGCCTTGGCTTCATAAATATCAGTCATAGTTTCAATGAGAATCAAATCACAACCGGAGTTCTCGCCAACAATTACCTGTTTTTTGAATTGATTATAGAAGTACTCGAAATGAAATTCTGTATTGTTATTTAAAAGCACGCCAACAGGACCAATGTCCAGTGCGCTGTAACACCCTTGAAATCCTTTGGTCAACTCAACACCGGTGGATATGATTTTTTCGACGCTATATCCAGAATGCTTCAGTTTATAGTCGCTTGCACCGAAGGTGTTGGCAGTCAACACGTGTGCACCAGCTTCACTATAATCTCTGTGGATTGATCTTATGCATTCAGGTTCTGTAAGATTCAATACTTCGGGATGAAGACTCGTATTAGGGACTCTTTTTTGGATTTCTGTGCCTATGGCGCCATCAAAGAGTACAATATTTTTTTTTGAAAATTCAGAAAATAAAATCATAATAACCTACCAGTTCATATTTTTATATATCATTCTTGCTATTTCAGGTTTGTTCATCACATATAGATGAAAACCGTTGACATTCAAGTGATTTAGCTCATACATCTGACGGCAGGCATATTCGATACCCGCTTGAAACATACCGTTGTTATCATGTTCATATTTATCAAGCAAGACCTTTAGATTGTGTGGAATCGAGGCTCCACTCAAAGCGACAATCCGTTTAATCTGCTTGACATTAGTGACTGGCATAATACCGACTGTGATTGGTATGTCGATACTATTTTTAACAAGGCTATCTTTGAAGTCATAGAACCGATCGTTATCAAAAAACAATTGAGTGATGAGGAAGTCTACACCTTTATCAATTTTTGTTTTGAGATTTTTGATATCTGCATCTAATGATGGAGCTTCAATATGTCCTTCCGGGTAGCAGGCTGCAGCAACAGATATTGGCATCTTTGAATCCCTGATGTGCCCAATGAGATCAGAGGCGTAGCTGAAGTCCATACTATTGGTGTTAGCTAATAAATCATCCTTAGGGATATCACCTCTTAAAGCTAGTACGTTTTTTAAATCTTTCTTGATAATCAGATTTAGAATTTCATCAATTTTTTCTTTTTTCGATGATATGCAAGTCAGGTGAGGCATAGCTTCGATCGTGTATTTTTCTTTTATATATTCTGCAATATCTACTGTATAGTTGTTGTTTGCATTGCCTGAAGCACCATAAGTTACTGAAATGTAATCAGGCCTAAAAACGGACAGCTCGTCAATGACATCCAGAAGCTGCTTCAGAGTCATATTATTGTTTGGTGGAAAGATTTCAAGTGAAATGACTTTATTTTTTTTGATAAATTTATCTTTTATAAACACGAAATCACCTTCTTTAACATTTGTATAACATTATAATCAATTCTAGATATAAATACAAAGAAATTAATATAAGACTATAAAAAATGAGCCCTGTCAGGCCCATAATCTATTGCTATTTTGTTCCAAAAAGCCTGTCGCCTGCATCGCCCAAACCTGGTACAATGTAAGACTTTTCATTGAGGCCTTCATCAATTGAAACAGTAAATATTTCCGTTTCGGGATGATGCTTATGGACTTCGGCTATTCCAATCTCAGTAGAAACCAATGTCATTGCTTTAATTTGAACGGCACCTTTATTTTTAAGAATTGTTATAGCGTCTCTCAGAGAACCACCGGTAGCCAGCATCGGATCGGTTACAATAACCAGTCTGTTGGAAATATCAGCAGGTAACTTGCAGTAATACTCGACAGGTTGTATCGTCTCTTCATTTCTGTAAATACCAATGTGTCCGACCTTTGCATTGGGTATCAGAGTTAACATACCCTCTACCATTCCCATTCCAGCTCTCATGATGGGGACGATAGCTACATCAAGCCCATGTAATGCTTTACCTTTTGTCTTGCAGATGGGAGTCTCCACATCAACATCTTCCAATGGAAGGCTTCTTGTGACTTCATACGCCATAAGCATTGAGACTTCATTGACAAGGGCTCTGAAGTCCTTGGAGGAAGTATTCTTATCTCTTAGCATAGTCAGTTTGTGTTGTATTAACGGATGATTGATCAGGAATACATTTTTCATTATCGCACCTCTTAAATTTGCTACTATATATTATTATACACAAGTCAGGCTATGTCAATTGAATGTTTACTTTTTTATTTGGAGATTATATAATCAAGTGGGTGATAATATGATAAATATCGGCATTGACATTGTTGAAGTGAAACGAATTGAGAGACTGCTCAAGAATGAGTCGTTTATTAGAAAGATTTTTTCAGATAATGAAATAACCTATCTTGAAAAAAGAAAATACAAAGCAACCACAGCTGCAGGTATTTTTTGCGCCAAGGAGGCAGTCAGTAAATGCCTAGGTACGGGGATCGCTGGATTTTCATGGCATGACATAGAGATACTGAACAATGAAATGGGAAGGCCTTACGTCGTACTAGGTGGCAGAGCCTTAGATTTAAGTAGACAAAAGCAAATTGTAAGATTTGATATTTCTATTACTCACATTGAAGACTTTGCCTTAGCAATAGCAATCGCAGAGCTGAATGAAAGCATCATTCCATTGGATATCGGACCTTTTATGCTACCGGCTAGGGCGGTCGGTACCCACAAGGGGGATTATGGAAAGCTAGGTGTAATTGGCGGTAAAGAAGGTATGGCAGGCTCTGTTTATCTTGCAGGTTTGGCTGCTTTGAAATCAGGAACCGGTCTGGTATATTTGGTTCCACCTACTTCAATATATGAAATACTCAGCATTAAACTGAATGAAATCATTATTGAAAAATTGTCAGCCAGTCAGGAATATTTGGTGGACGATGATCTAAGTGAAATTATGAAATATTCCGAAAAATATGATGTCATCTGTTTGGGAACAGGCATAGGAACCAGCGAAAAGACAAAAAAAATGGTAATAGGAATGCTAGGTCTTTTCGAAAAACCAATCGTTCTTGATGCCGATGGCCTAAATTGTATTAATGGATTGGTCGAGAGTCTTTCAAACAGGCAGGCAATGACAATCATTACACCCCATACTATGGAAATGGCAAGACTGAAGAATGTCAGTCCGGAAGTAGTTGAGAAGGATAAAATCAATATTGCGATGGAATTTTCCAAAGAGTATGGCGTCATTACAGTTCTTAAAGGGCATGAAACCATTGTATCAAACGGGCAGGAGTTTTACATCAATAAAACAGGAAATCCAGGTATGGCGACAGCAGGAAGCGGGGATGTTCTTACAGGTATAATAGGTTCATTTGTTAGTCAAGGACATGATCCTTATTACGCCGCCAAACTTGGAGTATTTATCCATGGATTATCTGGAGATATAGCTAAATCAAAATATGGTGAATATGGAATGATTGCTTCAAATATAATTGAGTGCTTGCCGTATACTATAAAAATATGCACAAAAAAAGAATAAATCGAATGATTTATTCTTTTTATTCGACTCTATATGAGCCGCGTATCATGAAAATGGCATTATTGGTAATTGTTATACCTCTACCATCTGATCTCGGGATAATCAAAAGATGGTTTGCAGGAATAGCTTGAGAATGCTGTATATCATAGCCTCCAGTAACATCTGATAGACCACCAAGACTGCTGGCGATGGCCGTAGTCGGGCCGTTTGTATATCGGAGAATGATTTCTGTTCCCGCATCTGCAATAATTCTTGTTCCTACCAATATCTTGCTTTGTCCTTCTCTAACAACAGATTTTCCCGCGTTGTCCAACAAAGTCGTATTGGCATATAGTTCCACAACCTCGAGCACATTTCCTGAAACGGACGATATCTCATTGACTTGTGCTGATATAGTTGCGATGGTTTCATCCTGCTGTTGGTTTTTTAGATTGAGTGCTGTTTTCAACTCATCAATTACTTGATTCAGGTAGCTAAGAGAAATCAAGGGATCATTGTTGATGGTTGCTTCAGTCGGAATCAGTTTAGTACCTATAAGTGAGACCATCAATATTATCACCAATACTAAGATTTTTTTATTTTTCACAGTATCACCTCTTTTTTGTATTCTTTTACATTCTAAAGTAGGATAGGATATTAAGCAATAAATTTTTTGTATATATTTATAGAAACATGCATCTTATTTTGGTATAATGACATGATATCAACACAGGTAGTCACAATAATCTTGCGAGGAAATTAAATGAAAAAATACTTCAATAGGAATACTACAATATCACCGTTGTTTGTCTTAGGTATAGTCTTTTCTTTTTTTGTAAAAGTGTTTTACTTACAGTATACAATAGGTTTATCCCATGTACCTTTTCAAGATAATATGCTTATCCACAGACTCCTTCTGTTTAGCACACTGACTGTTGTCATGTTTATCGCATTGGTATCTCAGAAAAGAGCTGTTTATTTTTTGATTGAATTCAACATTATTTTTTCAGCTTTGCTGCTATTGGATACATTGTATGGCAGATATTATGGCATACCACTCACAATTCCCATCATTTATCAGTTAGGTTTTGTTAATGACATACAAGACAGTGCCAATACACTCTTCAAATGGAAAGACATCGTTTTTTTTGTTGATATACCATTTATTATTGGATATGCTTATTATTTCAGAAAGCATTTACTTATAAAAAATACACGTCGGAAAAATATAATATACTTTTTGGTCTTTTTGATGTCCATCGCCCTGTTTCAATCGCAGGCCAAGGATATAGATAGAACCTTGCATAATTATGAAAGAAAAAACATTGCTAAGGATCTTGGCGTTTTTTATTTTCATGGTTATGATATAAT
Source organism: Dethiosulfatibacter sp. (assembly GCA_019084435.1). The sequence goes on along the minus strand of JAHRFV010000295.1, from coordinate 13,596 downwards.
TGATTTCACCAGTAACAAATTTTTAACGAGTCTATCGATGAATGAGACAGAAGAGAAAATCATAATGGAATACTTGAATGATAACCCTAGACAGGTTGAAACCTATAACCTTTATTCAGAGAAGAAAAATCTACTGATCATACAGGTTGAAGCACTACAGGAATTTGTAATTGACTTGGAGATTAATGGTCAAGAAGTGACACCCTTTCTGAATAAATTAAAAGCTGAAAATCTTTACTTTAGCCAGATATACCATCAAGTGGCAGGTGGCAACACAGCAGATACCGAATTTCTGCTGAATGTGGGTCTATACCCAACACCAACAGGATCAGTGAACTATTTGTATCCAACCAACAGATGGCTAACTTTAGGTGATTTGCTTAACGAAAAAGGCTATACAAGTTTGGCGTTTCACGGATATGAAGCCAGTTTCTGGAACCGGCAAGCTGTCTTCAATAATCTTGGTTTTTTTGAATTTGTCAGTAAAGAGGAGTTCGAAATAGACGAGATACTTGGATGGTCAATCAGCGATGAATCCTTCTTCAAACAATCAATCGACAAGTCTCTTCAGTATCAGCCATTTTATAGCTTCTTGATAACCTTGTCGAGTCATCATCCGTACGATGCATTCAGCAAGTTTCCTATGGATGTGACGCCATACGAAAGCAAACAGGTTGGGAATTATTTAAAGGGCATAAACTACGCGGATCAAGCGATAGAGGGCGTATTTCAACGTCTGATGGATGAAGGTGTTTTAGAGGAAACAATAGTGGTAATATACGGAGATCATTCGGGCCTATATCTGGATCAAAAGGCTGACGTGCAAGAGTTGCTGTCTTTGGAAGATCATCCGGTGGAATGGGAAAAAATACAAAAAGTTCCACTCATAATAGCCTTACCTGATAAAAAGCTTCAGGGGAATATCAGTAAAGTGGGGGGGCAGATTGATATTTTACCAACACTTGTCGATATCCTGGGCTTGGATCATCCATTTATGCTGGGTAATTCATTGCTGAGAGAAAATGGAAACTATGCTGTAAAACGAGATGGATCAATATACTTCAAGGACTATTATTTTGATAATGGAAGAGGTGTTCTTTTTAACACTGATACATTGGAGGAAGTTATAATCACTCCTGAACTAGCTATCGAGATAGAAAAATTCAAAAGGGATTTAATGGTTTCGGACATCATTATAAGGAAAAATCTATTTAACGACGATGAGTTTTTAAACATTATCTATTCACAGTAACGATTATAAGGAGCTACGTTATGGAATCAATATTCTACAATAAAGGAAAGCAAGCATTGTTGCGATTATACTATCTATACAAACAAAGCTTATTATATAAATCTTTTGAGATGATGTTTTCTGGACTCAGGAAACTGATGCTTTATAGTGTAATCGCGGGTTGGTTATCCTCAAATCATCGGTTAAAAAACAGTCTTGAGAACAGAAAGCTATTCAATATCAAATCAGACTCGCTTATGTCTTATGCTCGAAATGTTCTGATTGAGAGTAAAATCCTAACCTTTTTTTCTGCTAACAGAGTTTTATATCCATTGATATTTTTCAATGTTTTTCTTTACCCTTTCACGCCTACAGCTATTGGAATTATTTTTTCTTCAGGATTATGTGTTTTGATGTTGATTAATTCCATTGTCAATCAGACTTTCCGCAAAAAATCCAGACTGATTGTTTTTACAACTTTGATTTTCCTGTGTTATTTATTATTGAGCCTATTTTTTAATGATGTCAGAAGTGATGGCTTGCTTATCTTTATTACATATACCAGTATTTTGCTTTTTACCGCTTTGGTTACAGTCACCATAAATGATGATAAGAATGCAATGATTCTTATTCATATGATTACCGCAACTGTCTTGACTGTGTCAATGTATGGATTGTATCAGGTTTATGCCGGTGCTCCGGTAGATCCTTCATGGCTGGATGAGTCATTAAGTGGCAATGTTATAAGGATATACAGTGTGTTTGGAAATCCAAATGTTTTTGGCGAGTTCCTCACATTGACTTTGCCGATAGTATTTGCAGGATTCAATTTGATTAGGAATAAAAAAGTTAAAGTTGCCTATGGATCCATTTTTCTATTGGGTATGCTGAATGTGTTATTGACATTTTCGAGAGGATCAATGCTTGCTATCTTTATTGTCATGGTAATGATTGTCATATTTAAAGACAGAAAATATCTTCCCGTATTGGTTTTAATGCTTTTGGTAAGCCCATTGATATTGCCATCCTCCATAATTGAAAGAGTATTGACTATATTTCAAGGTGGAGACACCTCCACATCATATCGTGTATCTATTTATATGGCATCCTATGACATGTTAAGAGAGCATGTGTTTACTGGAGTTGGATTGGGTAATTTCAAGGTTTTGTATAATGCATATGCATACTCGGCTGCGAAGTCATTTCATGCTCATAATACGGTACTGATGGTATTTATAGAGTTGGGTCTTATGGGTTTGTTGGCATGGCTCTTTATGATGTTTATCTGGGTCAGGGAAATTTTTAGTGCACAAAAGACAGATAGTGCATGGAGTTATTATGCATTTGCAGCTTTTGCCGGTGTTATGGGGTGCACACTACAAGGCATGGTCGACCATATCTGGCACAATTATGATATTCTGTTTTTTTATTTTTTAATGATTGCGCTAGGCTTTATAGCGTCTAATATTGCAAAAGGACAAATGAATTATGAAAGATAGGATTAAGGTAGTTGAAATCATATCAGATACAAATTTTGGCGGTGCGGGACAATACCTTAAAAGTATAGTGGAAGAGATTGACAAAGAGAGGTTTGAACTAGTCGTTATTATGCCTGTAGGCAGTGTCTTAAAAGATATGTTAGGAGACATCACAGTAGAATATTGTCGAGATATTAATGAAAAATCATTTTCTCTTAAAGGAATCTACAATCTGCATAAAATAATAAAGAAAATCAAACCTTCTACCGTCCATACTCATGGTTCACTGTCAGGCAGACTGGCAGCACAACTTTTGGGCGTAAAGAACATTGTTTATACCAAGCATACTCTAAGCGACAATAGCAGTGGATGGAAAAGAGGATTGAAGAAAATTCTAAACAAAGTGTTGCGTGCAAAGGTAATCGCCATCTCAAGGTCAGTGAAGCTTAATCTGATTGACGAAGGAATTAAGGAAGATAATATCAGAATGATATATAATGGCATAAGACCTGTTGAAACATTTGACAATGAAACACGTCTAATTCCAATAATAACACTGGTAGGTCGACTTGAGCCAATCAAAGGGCACAGGCACATGATAGAGATTACCAGGCGATTGGCTGAATACTTTAGTGAGAATTTTGAGGTTCGATTTGTAGGATCGGGCTCACTTGAATCAATACTTAAGAAAAACGTTGCAGAGTATGACGTGCCAATCAGATTTAGTGGTTATGTCAGCAATATCGGAGAAATCTATGAAACATCCGATATAGTTGTTAACACCTCTGACTCAGAAGCGCTTTCATATGCGGCATTAGAGGCGATGATGCATAAAAAACCAGTGGTAGCCTTTGACATTCCTGGAATCAATGAAGTGATTGAAAATGGGAAAACCGGGTTTCTGGTCGAGTATGAGAATTATGACCAGTTCGCCAAATATTTGCTGCAACTTCTAAAAGACAGCTCACTCAGAAGGAGTATGGGAGAGCTTGGTAGAAAAAGAGTGATTGACAAGTTTACACTTAGGGAAATGATATACGAGATTGAAGCATTATACATGGAGGAGTTATGAAACTAATCAACAAAAAAGGGATGTTATTTGATAAGATAAGCATTATTGATATTATGATTATTCTGGTGGTAATAGCTATAGGGTATTATGCAGTAACATTTTTAAACACAAAGGATATCAATACCATCAGTAAACAAACGGTACAATATACTTTCGAGACAGAGGATGTCAATGAAAACTTCGCAAAGCAATTGAAACTGGAAGGAAATCTATATAATTCCAGTAAAAATTACTATGTTGGCAAACTGATTAATTTTGAAGTCCTGCCCTATGAAACAATTGTTCCAGATATTCAAAATGGTGTATTTACAAAACAAGTTGTTCCAGACAGATTTATAGTGAGAATGGTAATTGAAGCGAATACGGATCAGGATGACTATAATATACGTGTCAACCAGGAGAACATCAAAGTTGGCGCAATGTTTCCGATTAAAGGTAAAGGCTTCGCGTCATATGGATATATCATTGATATTAAGGAGGTTGTCAAATGAGAAGAATGAATGCTGTTGACATAATCATTATCGTTTTTATCATTGGTGGAATCCTGGTTCTGGTTTCAAAGCTTGGTACCTTTGGTTCATCTTCAGGTCAAGGTGAAGTGATGAAAATGGAAAAAGCTATTATTATAATAGAGGTTGAAGACGTTAGAGAAGCGACTGTAAATGCTTTGAAAACGGGACATATTGTATTGTCAGAAGAGACTAATAGCGTCATAGGACCTATAAGAGAGATTACAGTAAGTCCTTATATGGATGAAATTGAGACTATAGATGGTACACTTGTTTTAGCCGAAGTTCCTGACAAGTATACGATACTTGTTTCAATGGAAGCATCTCTTATAGAAAGAGAAACCGGTTATTTCTCTGAAGGCATAACTGAAATGAAGATTAATTCCATGTTCAAGTTTTACACCAAATACGTGAGCACTTCAGGGAGAATTGAGGAGATTGTATGGCAATGAGAAAAGTTTTGCAATGCCTAATGAGCTTGGAAATCGGTGGAGCTGAAACACATGTTGTTGAGCTTTCAAAGAGTCTTGCTAAAAAGGGCTATGAGGTAGTGGTGGCATCTAATGGAGGCACCTATGAAAAGGAGCTTACTGAAGCTGGTGTTAAAGTAATCCGGATACCTATGCACAGTAAAAGACCTTTATTCATCATACAATCCCTATTTTTGCTTAATAAACTGATTAGAAATTTTAAGCCTGAAATTGTACATGCACATGCCCGAATACCAGGTCTATATGTGAGTGTTTTTGAAAAGATATATAATTTTCGAATGATCACAACTGTTCATGGCAAGTTTAAAATTAATTGGATATTGAAGCGGATAACACAATGGGGTAAAGAGATTTTCGTTGTAAGCGAGGATTTGAAGGAGTACCTAATAGAGAATTATCCAGTGGAAAAGGCAAATATTTTCAAAACAGTGAATGGGATAGATACAGAACGGTTTTACCCGTCGAATCCTTCGGATATTGAGTATGATATTGTTCATGTGAGCCGCTTGGATCAGGGCACTAGTAAAACAGCCGAAATGTTGATTACTTATGCTAGGGAAAGCGACGTCAACGTACTCGTAGTTGGCTCAGGATCTGAGCTTAAAAAATTGAGAGAAAAGTCAACAGAGATTTATAATATTAATTTTCAAGGGGCAACCAATAAGGTTGAAACAGAGCTAAGAAAAGCGAAGGTCTTTGTAGGCATCAGCAGATCAGCTTTAGAAGCGATGAGTATGAATATGCCAGTTGTTTTATCAGGAGACTACGGTTATATGGGAATAATAAACACTTCTGTCTTGGATGAAGCGATTAGAAACAATTTTACAGCAAGGGTTTCGACTAATCTAGATTATGACAGATTAAGACAAGATTTGAACGATATATTGAAAATGAGTCCAGCATTATTTTCTTGGGAGAGAGAGTATATAGAAAATAATTATTCTATTTCTAAAATGTCGGAGGATTATATCAGGGTGTATGAGAATGAATAAGAGGGCATTTATTATCGGGTATTATGGTTCGAGTAATCTGGGAGATGAACTTCTTTTAAGTGAGACAATAGGTATATTACAACCTCATATGGCATTGGAAAATATTAAAGCTCTGTCCTATAATGTCGAGTTGACCAATAAAACACATGGTGTACAAGGTATAAGCAGAAATAAGTACATCAGTGTTCTTAGAACCATAAAGAACTCAGATTTTATTATTGGAGGCGGCGGTAGCATGCTTCAAAATGTCACCTCAAATCGAAGCCTAATCTATTATCTTACTTTGATAAATGCTGCGTTTCTTTTTAAGAAAAAGGTTATTTTATTGGGCAATGGCATTGGACCAATCAATGGAAAGTTACAGAAGTTCATCGTAAAAAACACCCTAAAGAAAGTCAGCTATTTACACTTGAGAGATATTGATTCATATAAATGGATTGAAGGCTCGGGCAATGAGAAGATAGATTTAGGAGCTGATCTGGCATTTAATGAAGTAGCAATCAATAACGAAAGCAAAAAGAATTGTATTATAATCAATTTAAGAAAATGGAAGAATATAGATACAATAAAAACAGCTATAAAAGACTTAATCAACTATATCGAAGGCAATGGATATGAAGTGGTTTTAATCTCCATGCAAAAAGGCAATGATGATCAGGTATTGAAGTCACTGGGAAAAGTCAACTCATTTGATGACTTGGATGAATTAAAACAGAAGATATCGTCAGCGAAGTATATCATCGGAATGAGGCTACACATACTAATTATAAGTGCTGTTTTTTCTATTCCTTTCATGGGACTTGCATATGATCCCAAGGTAAGTTCATTTTGTAAAGAAATGAACCAACCCTATTTTGATTGTCTGGAAGATTTAAAAGGGGAAGAAATGATTAAGGCATTTAAATTGATGGAAAAGAATGAAAATCAGTCAATTGAAACAATAAAAAGACAGCTGGACAAGTTAAAAATCAGCAATCTTGAAATGTCAAAAAAGGTCGGAAAGATCATAAGAGGACAGGATGAGTAGAATTGAAATAATGGGTGTTGAAATATGTGATTTGAATAATTCCGAAGCAATCATAGAGGCTAAAAAAATATTGGGACAACAAAAAGAAATTCCCGATACCGTTTATACACCCAATACTGAAATAGTGATGATGTGCCAAAAGGATCATTTGTTAAAATCTATAATAAATGCAGGGTCCCTAATACTACCTGACGGTATCGGACTGGTGATTGGTTCCAGAATCAAAAAAAAACCATTGAGAGAAAGGGTAACCGGATTCGATACTTCTGTAGCACTGCTTGATATTGCTAAAGAAAAGGGATACAAGGTATTTTTGCTGGGAGGAGCCCCAGGTGTTGCGGAACTGGCTACTGAAAATATTGGCATAAAATATGGCGATATTGTTTGCGGCTATCAACATGGCTATTTCAAGGGATATCACTCTGGATATTCCAATAGTGATGAAGAGAAGTCAATCATAGATAGAATAAATCGACTCAAACCCGACATACTTTTTGTAGGCTTTGGATCACCTAGACAGGAAAAATGGATTGACCAATACCTCAATCAATTGAATGTTAGATTAATTATAGGAAATGGTGGTACAATAGATGTCCTGTCAGGACAGGTCAAAAGAGCACCTATGATTTTTCAGAGACTGGGGTTGGAGTGGTTCTATAGATTGATCAAGGATCCCAAAAGGATAAAAAGACAGATTTTATTGCCATTGTTTCTGTTTAAAATATTGCTGGGACCTGATGATATTGTAAAAACTTTAAAGAATTGATTGAAAAATGATTTAAAACATGTAGAATATAAGGTAGAAATAAAGGAACGGAGATAATAGATGTTTGAATTTCGCAATGTCACAAAAATTTACAAGAATAAATATACTGCGGTTAAAGATATAAATTTAAAAATTGAAAAAGGTAGTTTTTCATTTGTTGTAGGAAAAAGTGGCGCAGGCAAGACCACTTTGATTAAGCTGCTCATCAAAGAAGAAAATCCGACTGAGGGAACTATCGTTTTCAATGGAGAAGACATCACCTATCTTAGCAGCAGGAGAATCCCATTGCACAGAAGAAAGGTCGGAGTTGTATTTCAGGATTTCAGATTGTTGAACAAAAAGACAGTTTATGAGAATATCGCTTTTGCTATGGAGATGGTAGGACAATCACCAAAAAATATCCGACGTGAAGTACCAAATGTTCTTAGCATGGTTGGCTTAAGTGATAAGGCAGCTAACTTTCCTAATGAGCTAGCTGGAGGAGAACAGCAAAGGATAGCTATTGCAAGAGCAGTTGTAAACAGACCTGATTTGATTATAGCGGATGAACCAACTGGCAATTTGGATCCGGAGACTTCAAATGAAATTATGAAGATATTTACTGAAATAAACAGGCGAGGGACCACACTCCTGATGGTAACCCATGACAGAACCATTGTCGATACAATGAAAAAACGGGTCATTGAGTTGAAAAATGGTAGAATCATAAGAGATACCGAGGAAGGAGATTATTATGAGGGTTTCTAGGGTTTTTAAGCATACAATCAAGCAAGGCTTTCAGGGAATCTATAGAAATCGTACCATGAGTCTGGCATCAGTAGGCTCCGTCTCAGCAGTGCTAGTCATTTTGGGACTGATTCTAATGATTATATTGAATGTCAGTGCGATTTCTGTTTCTACAAAAGAAAAGTTCGATGAAATATATGTATATCTGGATGACAGCATCACCAATCAAAGAATAAGAGAAATTGGCGAGGAAATCAGTTCATTTGATGGTACTCTAGCAGTTGTCTTCCAATCCAAGGATTATGCCTTGGAAAAAATGAAAGAAGAGTGGGGGGAAGATGGAAGACTCCTTGAAGGGTTGGTCAACAATCCTTTGCCTAATACCTATGTGGTTCAGCTGAGGGATGTATCTTACGCCACTTCACTAATTAGACAAATTGAACAAAAAGACGGTATTGAAGAAGTGAAGTATTATAAGGATATTGTTGAAAAACTAATCAGTACTGCCGAGTTCATACAAGTCTTTGGCGTCATTGTCATAATCATTTTGCTTCTCGTGACCATATTTATCATACAGAACACAATCAAAATCACGGTCGCTTCCAGAAAAGTAGAAATAGAGCTGATGCAATATATTGGAGCATCAAACGGTTTTGTAAGAGGCCCTTTCATATTCGAGGGTGTCATTTTAGGATGCATGGGTGCTTTTTTGGCAATAATCATCGTTTTGAATGGTTACGACTACCTGGTATCCTACTCAAATGAGAAGCTATTCTCCATGTTATCTGTCTATTTGATACCTGCAAACATGATAAGTCTGGACATTTTGATAATTTTTGTTACAATAGGAGTAGGTATTGGTATTTTGGGGAGTATTGTATCCCTTAAAAAATTCTTGAGCGTTTAGGAGGTTTTATGAAAAGAATCATACGTTGCATATATATTGTCACAATAATTGCACTGCTTGTTCTTTCAGCCGGAGCATCAAGAATCAATGACCTTAAAAAAGAGCTTGAAAAAACAGAAAGTGAAATAGGGAACATTACTCAAAAGCTAAAACAGACTCAAAGCGAGAAAAATAGCGTTGAATATGAAATAAACCAGCTGGACAGCGAAATACTAAAATTAGCAGCTGAAGAGTTAAAGCTTGAACTTGAGTTGGCAAATATAGAGCAAAGTATTCAAGCAAAGGAAGCCGAAATTGTAGAGATTAATAATGAAATCGATTTATCAAATGATTTGCTTGAGCAGCGATTGAGATCCATGTATAAAAATGGAGCTGTCGGTTATCTTGAGGTGCTTTTCAACTCCAATGATATTGGTGATTTTTTGACAAGAATCGATATGATACAAAGAATCGTCAACAATGATGTTGGTATTCTGGAAGAACTGGAACAGAAGCACACCACTCTAGAAATAGCCCAAATGGAACTAGAAAACGAAAAAAATAATTATTACTCATCTATGCAAGCAGTAAAAAGCAAGAAGAATTATATAGAGATAGCCAGCAGAGCTAAAGAAACATATATGAACTCGCTGGTTGGTAGTATTGAGGAGCTGAAAGAACAGGAAAAGAAACTTCTTGATGCATCCAATGAAATAGAGAAAAAGATCAAACTGGCACAGCTTGAGATGAAGTATGCAGGTGGAGAGATGACATGGCCATCTCCAGGTTATTTCACCATCACATCTCCATATGGCATGAGACCACATCCATTATATGGCTATTGGAGTATGCATACAGGTGTGGATTTAAGAGTACCTATGAAGCAGAAGATTGTTGCAATGAATAGCGGACAGGTTTCATATGCTGGTTGGTATGGTGCTTACGGAAACATTGTTTTGATAGATCACGGTGGTGGGATATCAACACTTTATGCCCACAATACATCTGTTGTAGTAAGCGAAGGTCAGAATGTCACCAAAGGACAATTAGTGGCATATTCCGGAACTACCGGAATGTCTACAGGACCTCATTTGCACTTTGAGGTAAGGGTAAATGGCGAACATAAAAATCCGATGACTTATTTTCAGTAGGAATTAGATATTGACAAACCTAGTTTTATCCAATATAATAGGCAAGTAAAAGTAGAAGTGTCCGCTTCTCACCTTACAGCGCACCTGTGTAGCTGGTATGGTTAGTGAAATTTAAGTTGATTTTCATTGAGACAGCGGATTGCGCTGTCTTTTTTTAATATCATGGGAGGTGTAATTATTAAAGAGCTTGAGATTAACAATCAAATCAGAGATAAGGAAGTAAGACTTATTGATTCTGATGGCAGTCAGTTAGGCGTCGTGAGTAACAAAGAAGCATTAAGAATTGCGGAAGAAAGAAAACTTGATTTGGTAAAAGTGTCAACGAATTCAAATCCAGCGGTTTGCAGGATTATGGATTATGGCAAACACAAATATGAAATGACAAAAAAAGAAAAAGAATCAAAGAAAAAACAAAAAATCATAACAGTCAAAGAGATTAGAATGACACCTAATATTGACGATCATGACCTTGAGGTTAAGATCAAAAATGCGGTTAAATTCTTGGAAAAGGGCGATAGGGTAAAAGTTGTTGTAAGATTTAGAGGTAGACAACTTGGTCATACGAACATTGGCAGAGAAGTCCTTGAAAAATTTGCTGAAGCGACCTCCGAATATTCGGTTTTAGATAAACCGCCTAAGATGGAAGGACGTCAAATGGTTATGTTTTTAAATTCAAAGAATTAATACTGGGAGGAGGATGCATCATGCCTAAAATTAAAACGAATAGATCAGCTGCAAAAAGATTCAATAAAACAGGCAGTGGTAAAATAAAAAGAGCTCAAGCCACTAAAAACCATTTTACCGGTAAAAAATCCGGCAAGAAGGTCAGAGGTTTAAGACAGGGAACATTAGTTTCTGATGGAGATTTTCAAAGAATATGCAAATTAATTCCATATAAATAGAAGTGAGGAGGTAGAACAATGGCTAGAGTAAAAAGAGCAGTCCATGCAAAGAAAAACCATAAAAAGATTCTAAAACTTGCCAAAGGGTATTATGGCGCTAAAAGCAAGTTATTTAAAACAGCAAATCAGGCAGTTATGAAGTCTTTGACTTATGCTTATGTTGGTAGAAAGCTAAGAAAAAGAGAATTCAGAAGACTTTGGATTACGAGAATCAATGCCGCAGCAAGATTGAGCGGGCTTTCTTATAATAAGTTCATAAACGGTCTCAAAAATACCGGAATTGAAATAAACAGAAAAATGTTGGCTGAGATGGCAGTGAATGATCCTGACGGATTCAAGCAATTGGTCGAATTGGTCAAGTAAATCTATAACCGTGCTGAGCGGTTATTTTTTTATGTAAAAATTTGACAACAAGTGGTATAATGAAAAAATGAATGGTAAAAGAGGTAGTTATGGAGAATCAAGAAAGTAATTTATCAAATCTTAAAATACATCCATCCCAATTCTTACTGCTGTGGTTTGCGGTGGTGATTTTTATTGGAGCAACGTTTCTTAATCTACCTATAGCCTCAATGGACGGTAAAAGCATTGGATTCATTGATGCATTATTCACAGCCGCCTCTGCGGTATGTGTCACTGGTTTAACAGTTGTCAATACGGCAGCTCATTGGACATTATTCGGGAAAATTGTAATTGTCTTATTGATTCAGATTGGTGGATTGGGTATCATGACTATGGCAACACTGATTGCTTTCCTGTTTGGAAAGAAAATCACACTAAAAGATAGACTATTGATGCAGGAGGAAATGAACACATCGACACTACAGGGTATCGTCCTCCTAACCAAAAGAGTTCTGTTTATGACTATAGCTGTAGAGTTAGTTGGTGTGATATTGTTGTCTTTAGTCTTTGTTCCTGACTTTGGACTTCTAAAGGGCATATGGTTTTCGATTTTTCACGCAGTTTCAGCCTTCTGCAATGCCGGATTTGATTTATTGGGAAATAGTATGGTGGATTATGTCAGTAATCCTTTGATCAATTTCACTATTATTTCCTTGCTTATAATTGGAGGACTTGGGTTTTATGTTTTAATGGACATCGTACAGAGAAAAAAATTGAAGAAACTGTTAATACATTCAAAAATTGTATTGTTGATCACGGGATTCCTATTGGTTTTTGGATTTTTGATAGTGTTTGTTTTTGAGTACAGCAATCCTCAGACACTGGGAGGACTCAACCTCCCTGGTAAAATAATGAGTTCCTTGTTTCTATCAGCAACACCACGTACAGCTGGATTCAACACATTGGATACGTCAGCGCTTAGTCCGGTTACAACATTTTTCATTATTATGCTAATGTTTATCGGAGGATCGCCTGGTTCCACTGCAGGGGGCGTTAAAACGACTACTGTTGGTGTAATAGTAATAGCAATAGTTGGCTTGGTAAGAGGCAGTGAGGATACAGAGATTTTCAAGAGGAGAATTCCCGTAACTATGATTTTAAGAGCAATTGCAATCATGGGGATCGCAATTCTATTGGTCATTTTGACGACAACAATACTATTGGTAACAGAGAGGAACACTGGATTTTCGTTTGTTGACATTATATTTGAAACTGTTTCAGCATTTGGTACAGTGGGGTTATCTAGAGGATTGACCCCAAATCTGACAGATATTGGAAGGATTGTTGTAACATTAACCATGTTTGTAGGTAGACTTGGACCTTTGACGATAGCTTTCGGTGTTGCTCAGAATCAACATAAGAACAAAGGATATTACAAATACCCTGAAGGAAAAATAATGGTAGGATAGGTGAATGAGTATGAAACAATATGTTGTGATCGGTTGTGGCAGATTTGGATCGAGTGTGGCAAAAACTCTGTGCAAGTTAGGGTATGATGTTCTGGCAATTGACAAAGACCCTGATAAAGTTCAGGAGATTGCAGAGTTCGTGACACACGCCGTACAAGCCGATGCTAATGATGAAAATGCATTGAGAACCATTGGAATCAGGAATTTTGATGTTGCAGTAGTTACCATAGGATCAGATATCCAGGCTTCAATAATGGGTACTCTGCTGGTGCAGGAGCTAGGAATAAAAAAAGTCATTGCCAAGGCACAAAACGAGCTTCATGCCAAAGTGCTCTATAAAATAGGTGCTCACAAAGTAATATTTCCTGAAAGGGATATGGGAATCAGAGTGGCTCATAATCTGGTGTCATCGAATATTCTTGATGTCATCGAATTTGCACCGGATTATGAGCCACTCTGATTCCCATATCACTTTCAGGAAATATTACTTTGTGAGCACCTATTTTATAGAGCACTTTGGCATGAAGCTCGTTTTGTGCCTCGGCAATGACTTT
>JAHRFV010000283.1 GCA_019084435.1 Dethiosulfatibacter sp. | reverse complement strand
ATTGAGTGGACAAGCTTCAATAACAAAACCTGCAAGCTAGTAATAGATTACAACTCGCCGAAAAGGGCAAGCATCGTAAAACTCACAGTCAAAGAAGACAGAATAGAGAAAGATATGGTAACGTCACTTATTAAGCAATATCGCAAATCTTCAAAAAAGAAAAAGTAGGTGTTCTAATGCTAGTAGATAGTCATGTACATCTGGATGATGGGAGATTTGATAAGGACAGGGAGAAGTTGATAGAGAGATTTGAACAAGATGGGATAAGCTATGTTTTGCACGCGGCTTATGACCTCCAATCCTCCATAAAAGCTGTCAATGCATCAGAGAAGTACGGGAAAATTTATGCGTCTGTCGGTTACCATCCCCATGATGCAAAAGATGCGACAGAAGAATCTCTACAGATAATCAGATCCTTGACCAAGAAAAGTAAAGTGGTGGCCATTGGGGAAATTGGCCTCGATTACCACTATGACCATTCACCCAGAGAAACACAAAAAAAATGGTTTATTGAACAGATTCGAATGGCCAAAGAGCTTGATATGCCTTATATTGTCCATGATAGAGAAGCCCATGGAGATATATTCAACATAATGAAAACAGAGAAATACTCCGGAACAAGAGGTATCATGCATTGCTACTCTGGAAATGTCGAACTGGCAAGAGAGTTCATTAAGATGGGATTCTTGATTTCACTGGCAGGACCAATCACATTCAGCAATGCCAGAAAAACAAAGGAAGTGGCGAAGGAAATACCGCTTGAGCATCTTCTCATTGAAACTGATGGACCATATCTGACGCCAGTACCGTTTAGAGGCAAAAGAAATGAGCCATCATACGTGAGATATGTGGCCCAAGAAATAGCTAGTATTAAGGAAATTCCCTTTGAAGAGGTAGCCCAAGTTACGACTGACAATTTTAAAAGACTGTTCAATATCAAGTAATAAGCAATCATCCCAATGAATTATTCGTTGGGATGATTTTTCTTTTCTCTAAGCTCATAAAGGTCAATCCTTCTATTTTTAAGAAGTGTGACTGTACCGGTCTTTCTGGACCGCTTTAGGAGTTCCAAATCCAGATCACCAACCATAACCATTTCTATATTTGGTGTACACTCGGCCATGATCCCATCCCTTGGAAATGAAAAATCAGATGGTGTAAAAATAGCTGATTGAGCATATTGAATATCCATATTCTCAACATGTGTTAGATTGCCAACTGTCCCTGCAATTACTGTGTAAATCTGATTTTCAACAGCCCTTGCTTGAGCACAGTATCTAACCCTCAGATATCCTTGCCTCTCATCTGTGCAGAATGGCGTAAATATTATGTTGGCGCCTTTTTCTGTAACAAGCCTTGCCAACTCAGGGAACTCGATATCATAACAGATAAGGATTGATATTTTTCCGCAATCCGTGTCAAAAACCTTTATTTCATCACCTGTTGAGATTCCCCACCACTTTTGTTCATTGGGAGTGATGTGGATTTTATATTGTTTATCAATGGTGCCATCTCGCCTGAAAAGATAAGCTATATTGTAAATGTTGCCAGATTCCTCGACAAAATGCGAACCACCTATTATGTTCACATTATATTTTACAGCAAAATCAGTAAAAATCTGAATATACTGTTCTGTAAATGTGGCGAGTTTTCGGATAGACTGACTGGGTGTATCCTGATCCATAAATGACAACAACTGGGTTGTAAATATTTCAGGGAACACAACAAAGTCTGATTTATAGTTGGAAGCGACATCAACGTAGTATTCACACTGATGAGCAAATTCTTCAAATGAATTGATTTTTTTCATCATATATTCACCACACAAATACGAACGGGAAATGCTGTTTTAAAGTGTCTTTTACTTGGAGGGCTATATTCGATGTTGTTCCACTCCATCAGTGTTGCGTATTCCAATGAAGCTTTATCCTCCGGTAAATATTTCTTGATGATTCTTTTCAATACAAAGCCATTGTGTATTTGAAAGGTAAGAATAGGGTCATATATATTGTGCATTATGACCTCTTCGGCATATTTTTTGGGAGTCAACTCATTGGCATACTGATAATAATTTGGAATTCGCCCACCTATTACGATACTTTCCAAATTCAACTCCTGTACGAGCTCTTTTCTGGCATCATAAAGCCTCTTTCCTACCTTCATATTTCTGAAATCCGGATGGGTCATCACTTCCATGCCATAAAGATTGCTGCCTTCTGGGTCATGATTTGTGATGTAGCCTTGATCTGTAATCTCATCCCATGAATGCTGGTCATCATATTCATCAAATGTAACAATCAAACTGGAACTTGAGCCTATTATTTTACCATCGTATTCCACACACAATTGACCTGCCGGAAATGTTTCCAGCTGACTTTGCAGTTGTGAGATTTTCCAGGGTATCATTTTGGGAAAACACAACTTTTGGAGTGCGATGATTTCATCAAAATCACTCTGTTTGATTGGCCTCACAATTATTTTTTTTTCGAATTTGGTCAAATCAATGTCTGACATAAATATCACCCCTTGATTAGTGTTCGGTATTGTTAGTTGATATGTTATTATATAATGAAATAGAAGATATGGCAAAGGAACTAAAATTGAACAGGCCACAAGGGTATAAAATTCTTAATTCGCGTGATATAATCAAACTTGAGGAGGTGTTATTTTGAAGAAGAAAGAAGTTCTATCGGGAAATGCCGCTATAGCAAGAGGTTTCTATGAAGCAGGTGGTGCAGTAGCCGCTAGTTTCCCTGGATCACCTACAGTTGAAATAATGCACACATTGAATACGGAGTATCCTGACATTTATTCTGAGTTTTCAGTTAATGAGAAGGTTGCTTTAGAGGTTGGCATCGGCGCATCATTTGCAGGGGCTAGAGCACTGGTTTCTATGAAACATGTAGGAGTCAATGTCTGTGCAGATCCGTTAATGACTTTCACTCAAACCCGTATTAATGGAGGATTTATTCTGGTTACAGGAGATGATCCCGGTATGTTAAGCTCTCAGAATGAGCAGGACAACCGTTTTTTTGGGAAATTTGCCAATATGCCCATACTAGATCCTAGTGATAGCCAAGAGGCAAAGGATTTTGTCAAACTTGGTCTCAAAATCAGTGAAGACTACAATGCACCTGTGCTTATGAGAATAACCAGCAGGGTATGTCATTCTCGTAGCATTGTTGAATTATCAGATAAGGAGAATCACAAGATATCCGGATTCTCAAAGAAACTGGAAGATTATGGCATGATACCACCGAATACTTTTCAGAAGCAGTTTGATATGCAGGATCGATTGGCAACCCTTTCTGTAGACGCTAATACAATGAGCATCAATAGGCTAGAGGATAAGAAAGATAGTGACGTCTTAATTGTCACTTCGGGATTGATGTATCAAAATCTCAAGGAACTAGATCTGGATGTGAACATCTATAAATTGGGAATGGTATATCCACTACCAGTTAAAACTCTCCAGAAACTCTCGAAAAAATACAAGAAAATAATAGTTCTTGAAGAATTGATGCCTTTTATCGAAAATGAAATGAAAATAAATGGCATCGGATGTAGAGGTAAGGAGTTCTTCAGCTTTACAGGAGAACTCGGATCAGAAGACATCGAGGCTGGATTAGTGAAAGCAGGCATTATTAAAGATAAGAGTAAAAAAGCAATAAAGATCAAGGAGACAGTCGGACGAGTACCGCTGTTTTGTGCTGGGTGTCCTCACAGACCTGTGTTTGATATTCTTAAAAAATCTAAAGTTAGCGTTATAGGTGACATTGGTTGCTATTCGATGGCTGTTCTCCCCCCGTTAAGTATTTTGAATTCTATCATCAGTATGGGAGCCTGTATCAGTATCATGAAGGGAATGTCCAAAGCCAATACCATCGCTGGTAATAAAGAGCCTTTGGTGGCTGTAATTGGAGATGGCACCTTTTATCATTCGGGTATGCCAAGCCTGCTTAATATGCTTCATCAATTAGACGATTCTTACAATATGACGCTTATTATACTTGACAACGGTACTACTGCCATGACTGGTGGTCAACCAAATGCAGGAACAGGAAAGTACGGAAGTCAATTCGACATGCATGTCAGTGTAGAAAATATCGTTAAGACTATGGGGTTTGGACGGTTAAAGGTTATTGACCAATTCAAGTATAAAGAGGCATCCAAGTCAATAAACGAAGAACTCAAGCATGAAGGATTGTCTATTATCATTGCAACCAGACCATGTGCCTTGAATTTCAAAATAGTGGAACCAAATTTTTATGTTGATCCGAAAATATGTATTGGTTGCAGGAGTTGTGTAAAAACAAACTGTCCACCGATAGCGATGAAAACTTATAAAGGCATAGAAAAACTCAAATCTTCAATTAATCCTTATATGTGTGTGGGATGTTCGGTATGTGCTCAGGTTTGCCCGGTAAACGCCATTAAAAGAAGAAAGGAGGGGCAAAATGAGTCAGTATAATATCATAATAGCAGGTGTGGGTGGTCAGGGATTGATTCTCACCACCAAAATAATTTGTGAAGCAGCTATGAAAAATGGATATGATGTTAAAAGCAACGATGTGGTGGGGTTAGCCCAGAGGGGCGGTAGAGTATGGGGAAGTGTAAAAATTGGCAAAAAAATCCACTCACCTAATATTGCAATTGCCGATGCTGATATTTTATTAGGAATGGAGCTTCTAGAAGCCTTAAGATGGAAGTCTTCTCTAAAGGATAAAGGATTGGCTATTCTAAATGAGTATCAAATACCACCTGTACCTGTCATTGCAGAACTTGAAGAATACCCACAAAACATTGTGGAAGAGTTCAATAAAAAACATCAAGTCATTTCCTTGGATGCGATTAAAAAAAGCAAAGAGATAGGAACAGATAAAGTGGCCAATATACTATTGATTGGAATCTTGGCTAAAAACACAGATATCGATAAAAAATTCTGGATTGAGACGATCAAGGATAGCGTTCCTGAAAAGTATCTCGATGAAAATCTAAATGCATTTGAATATGGTTATAATCTATGAACGGGACTCAAATAATCGATTTAATTCATTTGCAATCTGCGCAAAATCATGAATACTTAATTTTTCACCTCTAATAGCTGGGTTAAAACCCAGCTTTGTTATGATGGTCAGCAGCTCATCTTTTTTGATTTCAGGAATGGTACCTGAAACAGAATTAACCAGTGTCTTTCTTCTTTGTCCGAAGGCTCCCTTAATAAGTCTAAAATACAAATTTTCATCATCTAATTGTACAGGCGGTTGCTTATGCAATTTCATCACTATTACTGCAGAGTCCACCTTCGGCTGAGGGATAAAAACTGTGCTAGGGACTATAAAAGCCAATTTTGGGTCGGCATAGTAGTGTATTACAGCTGTAATAGAACCGTAGTCTTTAGACCCGGGTTGAGAACTGAATCTGTTGGCAACTTCTTTTTGAACCATTACAGTAATTGAATCCAGAGGCAGTTTCTCTTCAAGCAACCTCATAACAATAGGTGTGGTGATATAATAGGGTATATTGGCTACAACTTTTACTTTCTCATTCAAAAAATGATCATCAAATAATTTGATCAGGTCTACTTTCATGAAATCATCATAGATCAGAGTCAGATTCTTGTAAGGCAAGGTTTCGCTATGAATCGCCTCCAACTGACAATCTATCTCTATTGATACAACTTTTTTGGCTTTCTCACACAAATGCTGGGTTAGCGTACCGATTCCGGTTCCTATTTCAAGCACGGCATCATCTTTGGTTATATCTGCTGCAATACAAATATTCTCTATAACATTGCCATCAATCAAAAAATTCTGACCAAGACCTTTAGTCAGATGGAATTTATACTTCTTTAGCACATCTTTTGTTACTCTTGGTATATGTAGTTTATCGCTCATTATCATCATCCACTTTCTTCAAGGCTTTCTCAAACTCATCTCTAGTTATGCCATAATGGTTAAGTCTCTTTAACAGCTGTTTGGCGGAGCAGTAACCGATGTTCAAGGATTCAGCCAAGACCCTTCTTCTTTGAGATGCGCTTGATGTTCCATTCAAACCATTTTCAAAGAGGTCCTTTTCATTAAAAACATCGACGGTATTGTCTGAGATAGCTTTAGCATTCATCAAGGCTTTAATGATCACTTCGGGTGTTGCATTCTCCACACCGATGTTATCGTATTTCTTAGCATCCTCTTTTGGTATGTGGGCATGCTTAAGGTTTTTGATTTCATTGTTCAGCATCTGGCGTATCTTATTGCCTGGGAAATCAGGATCTGTCAATACGATAACACCTCTTTTCTCAGCTGCAGATTTGATGAGATCCAATATTTTTTGATTTAAACCTAAACCACTGGTTGAAATCACTTCTGCATCTACTGCAGCCTTAACAGCAGAAATATCGTCTTTTCCTTCTACAACAATTATTTCTTTAATTTTATATTTGCTCATTATAGCTCCTAATGTCATTATCTACTCTATTATAGTTAATATAATCAAATAATACCAATATTATTTGATTTAAAAAACCAAACTGTAGTATACTAGCCATATACGAATATAGGTAGTGTAAAGTAACGTATGAAAAAAAAGGTCAAGGGAAGTGACTAGACAAATCCTGAAAATTCAAACAGCTGACGTCGCCCTTGACAGCAAACCCTAGCAATGCTGGTAAAAAATACCGACGGCGATCACTCAAGAACAGATAGCACTCATCGCGTCGTTAAGAGACAGTATAGCATTGCTAGGGTTTGCTGTCAAGGGCGACGTCAGCTGTTTGAATTTTCAGGATTTGTCTAGTCACTTCCCTTGACCTTTTTTTTCATACGTTACTTTACACTACCATTTTATTCTACTATATTCTATCATGTTAGAGTCATGTTTTCTATAAGTGCTGTCAATAAGAATTCGGCAGCAATGAATCGCTGCCGAAATTTGCGAGATTAATGTTCAAAATTCTTGTTCCTAATCATCTTTATACAAAGAGACCCGTCTTTTACAACCACATCAGCAAAATCAATAGACATACCAACAATTGATAATTCATGACAGTTCCCGAATTCAGCATTCGGAATACCGTAAGCTTCTTCGATTTCGCTTTGTCGTTGTATAGATAATAGCTTTCGTAGCTTATCAACTGATAGTTGTTGAACA
This sequence comes from Dethiosulfatibacter sp., assembly GCA_019084435.1. Next base: position 12,143 of record JAHRFV010000283.1, on the reverse strand, counting down.
TAAATTTCCTCACATTCAATAGTCCACTCGTAAAAAAGATCTTGTTCATATATTTGAAACCATATTTTTTTTGCACCATTGTAATTTAAGTAATGCATCATTCTATTAATTATTCTGATAATAATTCGAAAGTCATGTTTCAACAAGAACACTCTCCTATTATAAAGGTGATTTGTAAGTTTTTAACAACATTAATATGTACCTACCTAGCTAACGGAAAATATAACAAACCTCTTTACGATTACTATTTAAACTCAATTAACCCTATGTAGTTACAATAAGATAAACCTTTATCAACAGGGTTCGTTTTTCGTTGGATTATAAAAGGCCTATACCCTATATTAGATTAATCAACACTTGATGATGAAAAGAAATGATATTTGCCTACGTTTAACAAATAAGCTTTTTTATCATTACTTATTCGCACTATCATGACCTCATCATAATCAATGCCACAAGTACTAACAACTATTATATCGGTACGGCCTTTATTAGGATGGCAATTTATAAAATATCTCTTCTGTTTCCTGTTAATCTAGAAACACTGCGATTAAACACAGTGTTTCTATGATTAATAGTTTATACCTAAATTACATTTTAGTATTTGTAGAATCCTTCTCCGGTCTTTCTGCCAAGCTTGTTGCCTCTGACCATCTTTCTCAGTAAAGGATGTGCTCTATATTTGGAATCACCATATTCATTGTATAGTATCTCCATAATGAAGTAACATACATCCAATCCTATCAAGTCGCCTAAAGCCAATGGTCCTATAGGGTGATTAGCGCCTAGTTTCATAGCTTGGTCAATGTCTTCCGCACTTGCTATTCCGTCTGCCAATATGCCCACTGCCTCATTGATCATAGGAACCAGTATCCTATTGACAACAAATCCAGGTGCTTCTTCTACTGCTACGCCCTCTTTCCCAATCGCTTTTGTGATTTCAGCAACCTTATTGAACGTCTCTTCCGATGTGGCAATTCCTTTGATGATTTCCACCAGTTTCATTACTGGTGCAGGATTGAAAAAATGCATTCCAATTACCTGTTCCGGTCTTTTAGTGGCAGATCCTATTTCCGTTATGGATAATGATGAGGTGTTTGAAGCCAAAATAGTCTCTGCTTTGCAAATCCTATCCAAGTCAGCAAAAATCTCTTTCTTAATATCCATCCTTTCCACTGCAGCTTCAACAACCAAATCACAATCTGCTGCGTCGTTCAAATCGATTGTCGTCTTGATTTTGCCCAGAATATCTGCTTTCTCTTCTTCTGTCATTTTCCCCTTTTGCACACTTCGAGAGATATTCTTCTCTATAAATGAATAACCTCTTTGCACAAATTCTTCCTTGATGTCTCTCAATACCACTTCGTGTCCTTTTTCCGCAAATACCTGTGCAATTCCTGCTCCCATAGTACCAGCGCCTAGTACACATATCTTCATTTTGAAACCCCCTGAACCCTATCAAAGTCAGGTTTTCGTTTCTCTAAGAAAGCACTCATTCCTTCTTTTTGTTGGGCATTGGCAAAGCATAATCCAAAGCAATCTTTTTCTATCAGCATAGCGGAGTCGATATCAACCTCCATGCCTCTATTAATACATGTGATACTTAAGTTAACAGCATTTTCGCTATTTTTTATTATTTCATTGGCCATTTCGTAAGCACGATCTATTAACTTATCCTGTTCAACCACTTCGTTCACCAAGCCGATTTTTTCCGCTTCCTGAGCATTTATCATTTTCCCAGTGAGAATTAATTCTTTGGCTTTAGCGATTCCAACAAGTCTTGGCAATCTTTGTGTGCCTCCAAATCCAGGTGTAATTCCTAGACTGACTTCAGGTTGGCCAAACTTAGCTTTTTCTCCAGCGATTCTGAGATCACAAGCCATCGCTAACTCACAACCACCGCCTAAGGCAAATCCATTAACTGCAGCGATCACAACTTTTTCTAGCAATTCAATTTTGCGAAATACGTCCATCCCAATCTGAGCAAAGGAACGAGCTTCTTCAGGCGTACAGTCTTTCATTTCTGCAATATCTGCACCAGCAACAAACGCTTTCCCATTACCAGTGATAATAATAACTTTAGTATCCTTTAGATATTCTTTATTATCTATTAACATGGCTAACTCTTTTAATGATTCAGAATTTAGGGCGTTCAACGCTTGAGGTCGATTCATCTCAACAAGTAGCACGCTGTCTTTTTTTGATAAATTAATATATTGTAAGTTCATACCAACACCTAAGCTAATCCAGGCATTACAGTGAAAGCAGCCTCAGTTTTATTAGATATTTCATCTACGGTAACACCTGGAGCAGTTTCAATAAGAACTAACCCGTTTTCAGTAACATCGAAAACAGCTAAATCTGTAATGATTCTATCAACAACGCCTGCTGCAGATAGAGGTAATGTGCATTTCTTCAACACTTTTGACTCACCTTTTTTGTCTGTATGAGCTAATGCAGCTATTACTTTTTTAGCGCCTACCAGTAAATCCATGCCTCCACCCATTCCAGGCACTCGTACGCCAGGTATTTTCCAATTTGCGATGTTCCCCAACTCGTCAACTTCTAAAGCACCAAGAACTGTTGCATCCACGTGCCCACCACGAATAATACAAAATGAAAAGGCAAGATCAAATGCGGATGCACCAGGAAGCAACGTGATTGGTTGGCCTCCTGCATTTGCTATTTCAGGATTATGACTTCCTAATTTTGGCGATCCACCAAACATTAGACCACCGTTTTCTGTTTGCAAAATAACATTTACACCTTCTGGTATATAGTTTGCAGATGCTGTCGGCATTCCAAAACCGAGATTAACGACTGCACCATCTTCAAATTCTTTAGCAATTCTTCTTGCAATAAAATCTCTTTCGCTCATCTTAATCCTCCTTATTATTTAATCCAACCCATTTTTTCCCAGTACTGTCCAAACTGTTCTTTTCTCTCTTCTGGAGAATATCCTTGAACAACATAATCGACAAATATACCTGGAGTACCTACGTCATTAGGTGCTATTTGACCAACTTCAACAATTTCATCTACTTCAGCAATGACAATTTTCGCAGCTGTTGCCATTGTCGGATTTGTATTAATTGAAGTTCCATCATATTGTAAATTACCGTACATATCAGCCTTTGCTGCTTTGATTATAGCGACATCAGCTTTAACAGGTTCAAACACCAGATAATCTTTGCCATAAAAGTTTGTTCTTTGTGCAACTTCTTCGACTTCAGTGCCTAATCCTGTAGGTGTGACAACAGCGCCTAGACCAGCTCCGCCCGCTCTAATTCTCTCAATAAAAGTTCCCATAGGATTAAACTCTACCTTTACTGAACCATCAACATAAGCTTTAGCTAAAACTGGATCTGTTCCAATGTGAGATCCTAAGAAAGAAGCAACTTGTTTATTGGCCGTTAGTTTACCGATACCGAAACCACCACCAACTCTAGCGCCTACAACTGCAACTAAATGAATATTCTTAACGGGTTGTGTTGCAATGTAATCTAAAATCTTAATAGGCTCGCCAACACCTAAAAATCCCCCAACCATTAACTTCACATCATCTTTTACATACTTCATTACATCTTCAACTTTAATTACTTCTACATTAATAGCCATTTGTATTCCTCCTTTAAGCCGCAGAATTTAGTTTCTTCTTATCATTTACCAATTTTTTAATATATAAAGTTACTAAAACACCTACAATATTCATTCCAACTACGATGATAAAAGCTAAATCGTAAGTGCCACCACTTGCTTCTTTAACAACAGCCGCAAGTCTTGGTCCAACAAATGCTGCAAATCCAAATGCAGTGAATAGAACACCATAGTTAATTCCAATATTTTTTGCTCCAAAATTATCGGCAGTCACAGAAGGCATGATTCCTAAATAGCCACCAAAACTCATTGCAATACCACAAATACCAATTACATAAGGAACAAATGTTGATGCGATATTCAAAATGAACAAACAAACACCAGTCACTATATACATAGTTGCTAATGCGTTATATCTTCCGATCTTATCCGACATTGTCCCCCAGAAAACACGACCACCGGAGTTTGCAATGCCTAGAAAGCTAATTGCAACAGCGGCAACCTGTGGTGTAAGTCCAATTTTTTCTTGTCCAATAGGGGAAGCATGACCGATAATCATAAGACCACCAACACACCCGATAGCATACATTATCCAAATTAAATAAAATTGAAATGACTTTAGCATTTCAGATGGTGATTTATCGCCACCTAAAGCTTGTGTTGCTGCTGGTGTTGGGTTCCAGCCCTCTGGTTTCCAACCTTTTTCTGGTGCAGCCATAACAAATGAGGCAGCAACTATACCTATAGCAAACATTATTCCAAAAGTATTAAAAGTTCTAAGAACGCCTACGTTTGGAATCAATCTAGCTGCGACAGGAGCAAATATAACAGCGCCTAATCCGAATCCCATAGCTGTTAATCCACCTGCTAATCCCCTTTTATCAGGGAACCATTTGATAGTATTTCCAACTGTACACGCGTAAACAGTACCAATACCGATTCCGCCAAGCACGCCGTAGGTCAAATACAATTGTGTTATGGTGTTCACATTTCCTGCCATAAAAATTCCTAATCCGAAAATTAAGCCACCTATAAGCGTAACAATACGCGGTCCTTGCTTATCTTGAATTCTACCTGCAACAATCATAGCAAAAGGAACAATTGACAGATTAAGTGTAAATGCTAATGAAGCTTGAGGTGTAGTCCATCCGAAGAGTTTGATCAACGGAATTTGAAACACACTCCATGCATATGCTGATCCTATGCATATATTCATGAAAATAGATGCTACCAGAATTATCCAGCGGTTTCTTGATTTCATAACTTTCTCCTATAATTTAGTATTTTAGTGGCCACTGCCAGTAATATTGCAAATATCATGCCAAACATATAACACAATCTTAACGTTCAAATTACTATGTTATATAATGATTATTTAATCATTATTCCACTTTTTTAGATTCAATATGTATTTTTTTGGATTCATTAGATTTTTTGACATTAAAAAAGATACAATCCTTTTGAACTGTATCTTTTTTATCAACGCTTGATTTTGAAGTATTTTTTAAAACAATACATAATATGAGTTCTAGTTACGATTTTAATGCTCAAATATAACTGAGTATAATAACAAGTAACTTCTTGGAATTCTATAAATTGTATTTTTTTAGTTTATTGTATAAAGAGCTTTTGGAAATGCCTAATACTTCAGCTACTTTCAATTTATTTCCTTGAAAGGAATCTAAACATTGTTTAATTAAATCTCTCTCTGTTTCATCTGTTTGTTTCTTTAGAATGTTTTCTTGTGGATCCATTTCACTATTTAAAAACATTTTGATCGTTTTTATTGAAATATGTCCTGAAGACATAGCCATGGCCATCTCAACTAAATTTTTCAATTCTCTAACATTCCCAGGCCAATGATAATTCGCTAATTCTTGAAATACCCCATCCTCAATTGAATACTGATTCTCAAGAATTTCTTCAACATAAGATTTTGCAAAATAATGAACCAGTTCTTCAATATCTTCTGTATGTTCTTTCAAAGAAGGTATTTTGATTGGAATCACATTGAGTCTGTAATACAAATCTCTTCTGAATTTCCCGTCTTCAACTAATCTGAACAAGTCAGCATGTGTAGCTGCAATAACTCTTACATCAACAGGTATAGGATATCGACTTCCTACCCGTTCTACTTCCTTTTCTTGTAATACACGTAATATCTTAGCCTGCATCAGTAAAGGCATATCCCCTATCTCATCTAGAAAAACCGTTCCGCCATCAGCCACTTCAAATTTTCCGATACTGCCTCCTTTTGCAGCACCAGTATAAGCACCTTCCTCATACCCAAAAAGCTCCGATTCAAGTAAATTCTCAGGTATGGCGGCACAGTTAACTCTGACAAAAGGATTAAATCTTCTATCGCTAAGATTAGCAATAGCTTGTGCAACCAATTCTTTGCCTACCCCAGTTTCTCCTTGTAAGAGGACGGTGGATTTTATCTTTGCTGCTTTGATAATTGTATCCTTAAGTCTAAGAATTGTTTTACTGTTACCGATTATTTCATCAATATTATATTTTGCATATAAATTTTTTCGGATAAATTTTTTACCTGTATTCTGAACAACATTGACTTCATGCAGTGTGCTTATTGTGTCTTTTAGTTTTAAAATGCCTACGGGGAAATTCTCATTATTGACAACTGGGATGCATCCAAGCCTAATATTATGAATTTTTCTAATATCGCTATCCTCATTTATAGCATCCACTTTCAAAAATACTTCTTTTACATAAGTAGCCTGATTGATTTGAATCAATAAATCTAAAGACTTCAAAACACCAATGTAAAGGCCTTTTTCATTCACCACAATAAAGTATTCAACGTTTTCTTTTTTTATAGATTCCATTAAACTGGATAATGAGTCATTCTCCATACAATCATCGAAAAAACAATCCATATAATCTTTAACTTTCATATTAATCTCCCCGAATTAGTCTTCATAAGGATTATTTTCAGTTTGAAAAATATTGGATTGGCTGTCAATTTCTGATGCTATTTCATCTAATGCTGAAGCAGATTGGTGAATATTCTCCAATAATAGTTTCATTTTTTGGACTTCGATATAAAGCGTATTAAACTCTTTAACCCCAAAACGATCTTGATATACACCTTCAAGGTGATTAATGCGATAATCTATATCACTTACCTTATCAATTAGTTCAATGATATGAGAGTCATCAGGACTCACCAGATTAGGCAAAAGATTTTTAATGCTTCTAATATCTTCTTTTAGAGACTTACCATCATTAATCACATGTATTTGATTTTCATATGATTCAAATCCGTTAACACTTTCAATAGATTTAGCAATGGTTTTTTCGATATTGTCAAGCGCATTCTTTGAACGATTAAAATCATCTAAAAGTCGACCTGATGACATTTTAAGTTTATTCGATGTTAATTTGATTCTTCCAATAAGGATAGACAAGGTGTAACTCATAGCATTAAAAGAATTGCTTAAAAATTTAAACTCCTCATCTCCGTAAGATGTAAACTTGGAAGATAAATCACCTTTTTTAAGTTTCTTAAGAGCTTCCATCATTTCATTAATTGGCTTGAAAAATTCTTTTGATATGACAATCCCTAAAATTAGTGAGATACATAAAGATACAACGATTATTAATACAAGCGTGTTCAATAGCGTCCTTGAAGTAGCGTAAATATCATTATTTAATCCTATTGATACGATATACCAATCCCAAGGTTCATAATACATGTAATAGGCAATTTTATCCTCATCTTCGTAATTATATTCTACATATCCCTTTTTGCTATTGATGATTTGCTTAACCCAGTCATATTCAATAAGATTAGACCCAGTCAGTTTAGGGTGAATAATAGCATCGCCTTTGGTGTCCATGATCATGACGTAACCATCATCTCCAATTCTGATTCTCCTGATAGCATTGATGAGTTCATACTCTTGCTCCTTTCGACCAAGGACGTATGCACCAATCATTCGTTTTTCTTTGTCAAAAATAGGCACATATATAGTAGCATGCATGATTCCTTCAACATTTGCCCTTCCAAGATAGGCCTGGCCATTTATTAGTCTTTCATAAACAGGACCTTCTTTACTTAATGTCGTTCCGACAATTCGCGATCCATCTGCTTGTCGAACATTAGTACTTACTCTGAGAAATTCATTATCAACAAGCATAAAAATTGAAGCCGGTAATCTTTCAGTACCGATGAGTTCATCCACTAAGATATAGTCCAAGGTGATTCTTTGATCTCCAATATACCAAGTTGGAACCTTATATTTCCCGACATCTACCATCTCTTCCTCGTTAAAATAGTTATCTCCAAGATAAGCTAGTTTCTTTTCAAAAGAGTCAGCTGCACTTAGCAACCATTGGTTTAACACTCGTTGCTGGGTGTCAATCATATTGTAAATGCCTTCGTTGATACTTGTAATCAATTGCTCAGTATCTTTCTTGATTTCGTTTACAATAATATAATAGCTAAAAGATCCAATAAGAATTGACGGTATGACAGAAACAGTAATGAACCATTTTAAAAGGCGATACTTAAAACTTGACTTCATGATTTCACTCCTCGTACAATCTGTTATTCTTACTCTTCCAATTAAGCATGCAATTAATATACCAATATCAACAGGGTTCTTGGGTTCAGATGGTGTTTGAAACACACCTGAACCTTAGAGACCGTTATCCAGGGACTCTACAGTGCTTATCTCCCACTTAGAGAAGTGGGGGTCTTAGCACTGTTAGTCATCGGATAAATGGTTGAATTTTGGGACGCTCTGTTCCATATTTTCCAAGAAAATGGAAATTATTCCAAATAAATAGACTGCCTATTCCATTCGTCTTTCATATCATCGTTGTTTTATCAAACGACTTATCTCTTATTTTGGTTGATATCAAAACTCAATAACACGCAACTGATCCGTCTGTCCTAGATTCAGTAGCGCCAAATAACACCTCTCCATTTGAAATAATCATTTCACCTCTTCCAAAGCTTCCTGTGGAAGTAGCTATGGTCATTTCATGTCCCAGCACTTCAAGAGCATTAACCAGATAAGTCGGAAAATTTGGTTCCACCATGAATTTTTTGCCTTCTATCCATTGCCATCTGGGCGCATCTAGAGCCATTTGTGGGTTTAGATTGAAATCTATCAGATTCATCACTACCTGTAGATGTCCTTGTGGCTGCATATAGCCTCCCATGACGCCAAATGGACCGACCGCTTGGTTGTCCTTCAGTATAAACCCAGGTATGATGGTATGATAAGTTTTTTTCCCAGGTATCAGATAATTGTAATCGTCTTTATCTAACGAAAAATCAGCTCCCCTGTTCTGCAAAGCGATCCCCGTATCATCAACCACTATGCCTGATCCAAATCCCATATAATTGCTTTGGATAAATGACACCATGTTGCCATATGCATCTGCTGTGCACAAATATACAGTGCCGCCTGATGGAGGAGTGCCCGGTTTGAAGTCCTGAGCCCTGTCAGTGATTTGTTTCCTTCTTTCATCTGCAAATGCATCACTCAGTAAGTCCTCAGTCTTGTACTTCATGTAGTTCGGATCTGTTACATACTTTTTGCCATCCGCAAAGGCAAGCTTAATTGCTTCAAATTGTTTGTGATAAGTATCTACAGTCTCTTTGGCTTGGAAATTAAAGTTTTTCAATATGTTCAGCGCCATCATTGCCACAATGCCCTGGCCATTGGGGGGTATCTCACATATTTCGTATCCCTTGTAATTGACCTTGATAGGCTCTACCCATTCCACATGGTAAGCCGCTAAGTCCTCTTTTCTGAGGTATCCCCCATATTTTCTAGAGCAGGCGTCAATTTTTTCTGCCAACCCTCCCCTATAAAAACTTTCACTGTCGGTTTTAGAAATCTCCTCCAAAGTGTTTGCGTGGTTTGGCAATTTTACCATTTGTCCCACTTTTGGGGGGCTTCCATTAAAGGTAAAAGTCTTGTACCATTCGGCATATTCTTCAGAACTGCATTCAGCCTTATATTTTTTATATCCTCTATCCCAATAGTAACCAAGGGTGGGTGTCACTGGATAACCCTCTCTGGCATATCTGATTGCCGGCTCCAAAACAACGCTTAAAGGCAATTTTCCAAATCGTTTAGATAACGCCGCCCATGTTGCCGGAGCTCCAGGCACTGTCACAGGTGTCCAACCAAATACAGGCATTTTCTCTAAGCCTTTGTCTTTTAATCCTTCTGCCGATAATCCTTTCGGTGCGAATCCACTGCCATTTACGCCATATAGTTTTTCATCATTCTTAATCCATACCAGAGCAAACGCATCTCCTCCTATACCGTTTGAGGTAGGTTCAACAACAGTCAAACAAGCTGCTGTAGCTATTGCAGCGTCTACAGCATTGCCACCTTTCTTGAGCATGTCAAGACCTGCATTTGCTGCTAATGGTTGAGATGTGGCAACCATACCATTTTTTGCAATATGGGTATTTCTATTTGATGTATATGGTTGATAATTGCAATTAAAGTCCATACTTGTTTCCTCCTTGGGTAAATGATTTACTATCTATAAATATAACCCACTGGGTTTCATTAATCAACCGATATAAGACAGTATTTTTACGTCTATCAACTAAACAATCTTAGTTTTCTCAGAATTCTCCAAATTAAACATAGGTTATTGATAATTTACGCTACGTATGATAGATTATTAAAGACATCTAGCCACACGAAATACAGAAAGGATGACTAAAATATGCATACAATTCTATCGTTTTTACCGCTATTGATTCTTCTTTCCTGTCTGCTTGTATTTAAAATGACAGCAGGAAAATCCGGAGCATTGGCTATACTGTCTTCGATTGTCATAGCCTATGGATTTTTTGGCATGAATATCAATGGGCTAACCATCGCAATGAGTAAGGGAATGTCTCTGGCATTATATGTTTTGCTGATTATATGGTCTGCCGTTTTTTTATACCATCTTGTCTATGAATTTCAGGCAATAGATGTCATCAACAAGAATATCCTTATATTTATAAAAGATCCCTTTACTCAATTTCTATTGCTGGCTTGGCTTTTTTCTTCTGTGTTGCAAGGTATAGCAGGATTTGGCGTACCTGTCATCATAGTCGTTCCGATATTAATCCATTTGGGATTTGATAGGCTTTCATCTGTTGCGGCAGTAATGTTGGGGCATTCCTGGTCTGTAAGCTTCGGTTCAATGGGGTCTTCCTTTTTTACTATTGCCCTGGTAACCAATCTGAATCAGCAAAGCATCGGATATGCCATGGGAATATTTGACGCTTTGGCCATGGTTATGATGGGTCTCACAGTGTGTTACATATATGGTGGCTGGAAATACGTCAAAAAAGGCCTTGTCTACGTCATTCCTACTTCCATAGTTATGATTTCTGTTATGTTTGCAGTGCTTTATTTGAATCTAGTATCACTGGTTGGATTATTGACAGCATTGTCAGGATTGTTGACCATGTTTCTGCTATACACCATAAAAGAGAAACCAGGCAAACCTGAAAAACTATATGAAGGCAAGCTTACACTTGGCAAAGCATTGCTTCCCTATACCACAATTATTGTATTATCCCTACTTTTTCAGTTTATGAAATTGGGTAAATACAGCATCTCATTCAAATATCCTGGTTTTGTGACGAATTTGGGTCATGTGGTAGCTCAGGAAGCCGCCTACTCAACCATCAAGTTTTTCGGACACCCTGCACCTATCATCATTATGTCTGCCATTGTCGGGATGATAGTCTACAAACAATCCGGTATCTGGGATACTCAAAAAATCAAAACAGTCATCAGCAGAACTATCGATAAGAATATCGGTACCACTATTACGCTTGTCTTTTTGATAACCATGGCATTAGTCATGATGGATTCAGGCATGACTAACACGCTTGCCCTGAAGGTGTCTGAGTTGACGGGAAGTCTATATCCCTTGTTTGCACCATTTTTTGGTGTTTTGGGCAGCTTTATCACGGGCAGCAATACAAACTCAAATGTTATTTTTGGTAAATTTCAGATGTCAGTTGCTATGGCACTGGGCGTTAACAGCTATGTCATGTCCGGCCTACAATCCATCTCCGGATCAATAGGTGTCAGTTTAGGACCTACAACTATTCTTATGGGCGCATCTGCCTCTGGTCTGACAGGTCATGAGTCTGAAATATATAAAAGAGTCATAAAACCGATTTTGCTGACAGCACTACTGATGGGATTGCTTAACTATCTGTTGCTGTTTGTCTTCAAAATCAACATCGGAGGTGTGTTATGACCAAGAAAATAGCTGCTCTACTTTTTATCCCTATATTTTTTATGCTTTACTATGCAGGCAACAACGGCAACACAACATTAGGAACCATTGGAATCTTCTTATTCATAGCAATCGCTATCTCGCAATTCACTGTCAAAAAAATCGGGTAGGAGGTAGATAATTATTTTATCTACCGACCTCCCACAGCACCGTACGTACGGTTCCGTATACGGCGCTTCTCTAGTTTTCACATATTTTCAGATAGTAGTCAGTCATGGATAAGAATCCTAGACTGGCTATTT
>JAHRFV010000137.1 GCA_019084435.1 Dethiosulfatibacter sp. | reverse complement strand
TACAGTAACTGCAGCAAACGCATCCGGTATTAATGACGGCGCGTCAATGTTGATAGTCATGAGTAAAGAGACTGCTGATAAATTGGGTGTTGAGCCTTTAGCGACAATCGCAAGCTTTGCATCAGGTGGTGTTGATCCTACAATCATGGGTTATGGACCAGTTCCAGCAACCAAAAAAGCATTGGAGAAACTAGGTTGGACTGTTGAAGACTTGGATTTGATTGAAGCGAATGAAGCTTTCGCGGCACAATCCATTTCAGTCGTCAGAGATTTGGGACTGAATCCTGAAATAGTTAATGTCAATGGTGGCGCGATTGCATTGGGACATCCAATTGGCGGATCAGGAGCAAGAATTCTAGTAACATTATTGCATGAAATGAAAAAACGAGACAGTAAGAAAGGCTTGGCCACGTTGTGTATCGGTGGTGGAATGGGTACAACCCTTCTAGTTGAAAGAAAATAATAAAGAAATAAGGAGTGATAAAAATTGAATAAATTCATAACCGCGACAGAAGCCGCGTCAAAAGTTAAAGATGGTATGACAATCATGGTTGGAGGTTTTCTTGGAGTAGGCTCTCCTCCAAAAATACTGGCAGCTTTGGCTGAAAGTGGTGTAAAAGATTTGACTTTGATATGCAATGACACTTCTTTCCCTGATAAGACAGTTGGACAGCTAGTTGTTAATAAACAATTCAAGAAAGTAATCGTGTCTCATATAGGTACAAACCCGGAAACCGGCAGACAGATGAATGCAGGTGAAACTGAAGTCGATTTGGTCCCACAAGGCACTTTGGCTGAGAGAATCAGATGTGGCGGGTTTGGGCTTGGTGGCGTATTGACGCCAACTGGTATAGGCACTGAAGCCGAGGATGAGAAAGAACGCATTAAAGTCAATGGACAGATCTATCTTTTAGAAACACCGTTAAAAGCTGATATAGCATTGTTGCACGGTGCCAAAGTGGATAAAAAAGGCAACGTATTCTACAATGCAACTGCCAGAAATTTCAATCCATTGATGGCTATGGCCGCAGAAATGGTAATTATAGAAGCCGAAGAAGTCGTAGAGATTGGCGATATTGATCCTAACTGCGTTGCAACTCCATTCAAATTCATAAACTTTATTGTTGGAGGTGCAGAATAATGGCATTGGATAAAAACCAAATCAAACAAGTTATAGCCAAAAGAGTTGCTCAGGAATTGAAGGACGGAGACCTTGTCAATCTTGGAATCGGTTTACCAACAATGGTTGCGAATTATATTCCTGATGATATAGAAGTTTTTTTTCAGTCGGAGAATGGACTGATTGGTTTAGGCCCTACTCCCGAAAAGGGACAAGAAAACAAAGACTTGACGAATGCAGGTGGACAACCTGTAACGCTTCTAATAGGCGGTTGCTATTTTGACAGCGCCACATCATTTGGTATCATAAGAGGTGGACATGTGGATGCAACAGTTCTTGGTGCTTTGGAGGTTGACGGAAAAGGCAACCTTGCAAACTGGAAAGTGCCTGGAAAGATGGTGCCCGGAATGGGTGGCGCCATGGATTTGACTGTAGGTGCCAAAAAAGTCATTATAGCCATGCAGCATACTCAAAATGGTGAGCATAAGATTCTGAAAGAATGCACTCTACCTTTAACAGCAAAACAGCAAGTGGATTTGATTGTCACAGAAATGGCTGTTATGGAAGTAACACCACAAGGATTGGTTTTAAGAGAAACTGGTCCTGACACATCAGTTGAAGATGTTATAGCTGCAACTGGTGCTACACTGATTATACCTGAAGATGTAAAAACCTTCGGTCTATAGTAAATAATTACTCCTCAAAAACTCAACAGCAAAACCCCGCTGAATCATTTCGCGGGGTTTTGTGTTTTCAATATGAATTTATTCAAAGCATAAGCTACACC
>JAHRFV010000089.1 GCA_019084435.1 Dethiosulfatibacter sp. | reverse complement strand
TTGGAACCATATCACTTGCTGCCGCAAAAAAGGCTAAGCATGTTTATGGAATCGAGATTGTGCAGGAAGCAATTGATGACGCAAATGAAAACGCCAGAAAAAACAAGATAGATAACTTTGCCTTCTACTGCGGAAAAGCTGAAGAAATTTTTCCGAAATTGCATAATCAGGGAATAGATGCGAACGTTGTAATTATTGACCCACCTAGAAAGGGATGTGAAAAATCGGTTCTAGATACTATCATTAAAATGAAACCGGAGAGGGTTGTGTATGTTTCCTGCAACCCATCAACCTTAGCTAGAGACCTTAAGATTTTGCTTGATGGAGGATACAGAGTGGTTGAAATACAGCCAGTGGATATGTTCCCACATAGTGTTCATGTGGAGACCTGCAGCCTCTTAGTTAGGCAAAGCCAAGCATAAAGATGAGTATAGACCTGCCGATAATTCAAGAATAGTGGGGATAGAGAATATGAAACGAGTAATTTTATTAATAGTAAGTGTCATCGTGGTTTGCATCATTTTATTCGGGTGCAACAATTCGAAACCAAAATTTGAAACTCTTAGGTGGCTAGATTACTTTGGTACTGATGAGATGCCGTGGAACGAGAGCAAGGAATTAACATTGACAGAATTTCCGGGAGTGACTTTTAAATGGACTTCTGAGAAAGTAAGCGCCGGTGAAAAAGTACTGTTCTGGGGCATGCCTGTTTGGAATGTCTATTTGGCTGACTTGACAAACGACGGAAAACCCGAATTTTGTGCGACTGTGAGCTTTGGTTCTGGCATCGTTGATAATAGGGTAATCGTGTTCGATTATGCAACAGATAAAGAGTATCAGCTTTCTGACCGAATGTACTTCGACTATTTTTTAGGTCTGAGTAATGGAAAATTGATGGTTACTCGAACTGACTATATGGACAGCAAGCCGCTTGTAACGGCTGAACTGCGATTAGAAAACGAAGAAATTGTCAGATTCAAAAGACAATAGAAGACAAAAATTCTGATTAATAAAATGAACACCGAGATGTTTCATAGCAAAAATCACATCTGACATGATGGAAAAGGTTAATGGTGATTATATGAGTAATAAGGAAAGTAACACAGCAACCTACCAGGTAGGCGGCGGGTCTCCTGACGAGTATTTGACAGGAATAAGTATGAGAGATGCTCAAAAGGCACAAACTGCTCGAAAAAAGGGATCTAAATCCAAACCCAAAAGCGCCCTGGTCGCTAATGTGATGTCCAGCCTGGTCATTGGCATATCCAATGTTCCGGATAGCCTGGCGACTTCAATGATGGTAGGGGTCAATCCTATCTTTGGATTATACGCGACCACCGTGGGACCTACAGTAGGCGGCTTGATATCGAGTTCACAACTCATGATGGTGGGGGTGACGGTTCCAACAGCGATGCTAGCTGGAGAGGCTATTGCTTCTATACCTGAACCTCAGAAATTGCCTAGCCTGTTTGCCATTGTTCTGATGGCGGGGCTGTTCCTTGTCATTTTCGGTTTCCTGAAGTTTGGAAGGCTTAGGAAATACATTTCCTACGCCGTGATGAGAGGTTTTTTATATGGTGTTGGAGTTTTACTGCTACTGAGCCAGTCGCCTCCTTTATTTGGTTACGAAGCTGAAGGCTCCAATGCCATCATGACCTTTGTAGATACAATCACCCACATTTCTGAATGGAACGTGGAGGCTGTTTTCATAGGAGCTCTTACCCTTGCTGCTATAATCTTTCTACGCAGGACCATATTGAAATCATTTTCATCAGTCCTCGCCCTGCTGCTCGGTTCCCTTTTGGTATACTTTGGCGGATTTGAATCTGTAAATATTGTCCAGGATATCAGCTCTATACCAAGTGGATTACCACAGTTGAGTATTCCAAGTATTTCAATTTTCACGCCACAACTGGTTTTTACAGCATTCAGCATGGCGGTCATTATTGGGATTCAGGGACTTGGATTAAGCCAGATGGCCGAAAATCCAGATGGTTCGCCTGTAAACGCATCCCGTGATATGATTGCACAGGGAGCGGCTAATGTGGCAACAGGATTACTATCAGGTATACCTGTTGGGGGATCCGTCGGTTCTACAGCGCTTAATATGACACTGGGTGCCAAATCAAGGCTAGCAGCAATCCTGACTGGGTTTTGGATGCTGGCTATCGTGCTCCTATTCTCTTCTTTCGTAGAGCAGATACCCATGCCTTCCCTGACAGCACTCATCATGATGGCTGGGATTGGTGCAGTAAATGTGAAGGATGCGATTTCCATCCTGCGAAGTGGGTGGTCTTCAATCCTTAGTTTCACGGTCACCATGCTGTGCATCCTGCTTTTTTCGATTCCAATCGCTGTAGCCGTGGGTGTGGTCCTTGCCATAGTCATGCATTTTATCCAGAGCGCCAACGACATCACAGTTGTTCAACTGATCAAGAACGATCAGGGTCTTCTAGTTGTGAACTCGCTTCCGGAAGTTATTCCAGAAGGAATACCCATGTTGGTTTCGGTGGAAGGGAGTCTATTCTTTGCCGGAGCACAAACCCTGCTTGATAAACTGCCCAAAGTTGGAAATGCCAGGAATCCAGTGGTGATACTTCGGCTACGTAGTCAATCTCAGATGGGAGCGACGTTGATCGATGTATTGGATGAATACGCTGAAGATTTGGAACAGGCTGGAGGGAAACTCTATCTTACCGGACTTGACAGCGACCAGTTGGGTTATCTTGAAGCCAGCGGGAAACTAGATGAAGGCTCCGAGGTTGAGTATTTCGTAGGATCGGAAGTTCTGCGTGAATCGATGGAAAAAGCATATGCCCATGCAGAAGCCTGGATCAAAGAACGTGAACACCCTAGGATGATTGATTAAGGAACAATTATCAGCCGCATACTTTTATTCCTGATTGAACAGAAAGGGATGTGAAATAAATGAAAAAAATAATATTGTTAATAGTACTAGTACTGACAGTTGCTGCATGTACAAAAAATGATGGAATTAGCACAGTTAATGAACCAAGTATTGAAGATGAAATAGATGAATCTGAATACGTAACCGGTGAAATTATTACTGATGGTATTTATGACTATCCATCAAATGAATTTGGGATAATATATTTTGTGCCTGACGAGGAAAGCAGCGAAATTATTAAAGAAAAATATAATATGTTGGAAGAAAGTTTACAATTAAAATATGAAGATAAAGTAAAGGTTGAAAATCTCCCTAAAGAATTAGGCATATATAAAGTAATGGTAAACTTAAAATTAGAAGAAGAATCTAAATGGCTTGTTATAGAAGATGTTCAGTTAACGGACGAAATTGGAACTGTCACATACGAAGGCAAAGATTATGAAATGAATGAATTGGATGAAAATGTAAAGGTCAAAGACAAAGTATGTGGACTTATAATCAAATGGGTTTCAAGAGACATAGAGGTAGATAGTACAGAAATCCGATTTGCTGGAGAAATCGAAAGCAAAGGATATTATTTTATCAACTTTGAGTTAATGTATGGTGGGAACGTAGGGAAAATTTATTTTAGTGAAGAAGATTTCAATAATATACCATTCTATAGAGAAAAGGGTTTTGATAGTTTTTATTTCTTTCGGACAAATGAGTTATACGACGAGTTAGAAAATTTTTCATCCTTCGGCAGGGGAAGATTTAAAACCTCAAATTATACAATATTCTATAACGGAGGTATGGGAAGACCTGTAAGTGATTATCTGACGGAAATTATTTCGCTTGATGAAAATTATAGAAATATGTTCAATTTTGATAAGGATAAATATGTAGATCCTGTTGGTATAAACAAAGGTTTCATTATTGTGTCATCTACTAATCATGATGAAAATATGAATCTAATTTTAGCTGATTACTACTATATAAACAAAAACAAACCTGAAAAGCTGTTTTTATTCAATTCGGATAGTTATATTTATGAATTGAAACTAGCATCTAACGATAATGAATTTGTACTGTCATCAAGTGGATATAATTATGAAACTGGAGTGAATGGCAAGGAACATGCAATGATATTTAATATTACGGAAAGTGGCGTTGAATCTCAAAAGGTTGATGAGTTAAGTATTAGTTTAGATAGAATACCTGACAATGGAGTAAGTTATCTTATACAAGGATACATTTCTGATATTAATATCAATGAAAATAAAGTCATAATCACTTTAAGTGAAATAGAAATGAATGATGTACTTGAATTTGATAGTGTATTGGACGATGATGACTCTGTAGATATACTAATTCTAGATTATAATATAAGTGGTCCTTTTATCAAAGTAGGCGATGAGGTAATAATAAATTGTCAATATACAAAAGATAAAGAATTTCTATATACATTGGGATATAATATTGGTATGAAGCCAATTAATAAAAAGTGATATTTGATTACGAGGTAATATTCTGTTTTAAAGACCTTTGATATCAAATACAAGTGACTAAAAAAGAAGGAGTGGATCTTATGAGATCAATATGGAAAGGTGCAATTTCTTTTGGATTGGTAAATATTCCCGTCAGCTTGTTTTCTGTGGAAGAGAGCAATGATCTTAAGTTCAGCTATATTGACTCCAGGGATGAGAACAAGGTTAAATACAAGCGTGTAAACGAAGTAACTGGAGAGGAAGTTCCTTGGGACAAGATTGCAAAGGCATATGAGTTTGAAGATGGTGATTACGTAGTGATGACTGACGAAGATTTTGAAAAAGCAGACCCTGAAGCATCCAAGACGGTTGATATTGAAACATTCATAGACAGGGAAGAACTGTCATTAATGTATCTAGAGAAACCTTACTACATGACTCCTACAAAGGGCGGGGAAAAGCCTTATGTCCTTCTTCGGGAAGCTCTTAAAAAAACCGGCAAAATTGCGATAGCCCGTGTAGTGATAAGGACTAAAGAGCACCTAGCAGTAATTTACGCTAATAATGATGGGCTGGTTTTAAATCTGATTCGTTTTTATGAAGACATCCGGTCCATGGAGCAGTTAGATATTCCACAGTCCATTAAAATAACAGGCAAGGAAATGGAGTTGGCCCAGAGTCTTATTGAGGGGATGACAGATGAGTGGAGTCCTGAAGATTACAAGGATCAATTCAGTGGTGCGCTTATGAAGCGAATCGAAGCAAAGTCAAAGAAAAAGGGCAAGGATATTGACGAAGATGATCCTGAAGAAGAAGCTCCGGAAAAATCTTGTAAAGTTATAGACATTATGGATCTCTTAAAGAAAAGTGTTGAAGCGCAACCAAAAAAAACCAGTAAAAAGAAAGCTCCGGATAAGAAAAAATCAGCAATAAAATAGAATCATATGAAGAAGATGGAAGGAAAGTGTACTGATGACCAGTAAACTGGACGAATATCAAAAAAAGAGAGATGCCAAAAAAACGCCAGAACCTGAGGGGAAGGAAACCCCGAGTGGAAAGCGGCTAAAATTTGTTATACAGCACCATACTGCAACACGCGATCATTATGATTTTCGCCTTGAATGGGATGGTGTTCTGCTTAGTTGGGCGGTTCCTAAAGGACCTTCATATAATCCAAAGGATAAGCGACTTGCAGTGGCGGTTGAAGATCATCCACTCGATTACCGAAATTTCGAAGGAACCATCCCGAAAGGTGAATACGGTGGTGGCGTTGTTATGTTGTGGGACGAAGGGGAATGGGAACCTCGAGTAGATGTGGAAAATGGTCTAAAAGAAGGTGCTTTGAAATTAGTTTTAAAGGGAAGTCGTTTAAAGGGCAAGTGGGCACTAGTCAGGCTTAAGCAGGAGAAAGACAATAAGAAGAATTGGCTCCTTATTAAGGAAAAAGATAAGTTTGCTATGGATAACGAAGGCATATCTGAATTTAAGACGAGCATACGCTCAAATCGAACAATGAAGGAAATAGAAGACGACAAAGAAGCAGACAAAGATGGGAATAGCAGTCTCCCATTCGAAACAACCGGTGTACAACTTGCCAAACTCGTTGACAAAGTGCCTGAAGGAGAAGGCTGGGTTTTTGAACTCAAATACGACGGATATAGAATCATTTCATATATTCAGAACAATCAGGTTCGGTTAGTTTCAAGAAATGGGAATGATTACACTTCAAAGTTTAAAAGCATAGCAGATGCACTGATTGAGTGGAGCAATGGTAGAACAATGGTCCTGGATGGAGAAGTGGTGGTTTTGGATAAAAATGGCAAAACTGACTTTCAGGCACTTCAGGGTTTTTTAAAATCCCCAAAAAAGCAGACGCTCACCTACATTATATTTGATCTTCTGGCATTGTCCGGCAAAGACCTTAGAAGTGAGCCTCTAGTAGACAGGCAGCTACAAAAGTATCTCTTCCTTCACTGTCTGTATGATTACTATAATGTAAACCTGGATGTTGCTCCTGCATCAGTGATGAGAGTTTTTTCTTCCTGTCTACTAGAGGCTCACTTCTAAGGTCTTTGCCGGACAATGCCAGAAGATCAAATATAATGTAGGTGAGCGTCTGCTTTTTTGGGGATTTTAAAAAACC
>JAHRFV010000223.1 GCA_019084435.1 Dethiosulfatibacter sp. | reverse complement strand
TAGAAGAAGAAGACAAATTAAAAGAGTTTAAAGAAAATCTTAAGGAACAAAGTCTAGAATATCTTAAAGGTAATATACAAAGAAGGAAAGCTATTGAGTATATTGCAGCTAATGTAAAGTTAGTCAATAAGAAAGAAGAAACTAATGATGAAACTGATAGTAACTAACGGAGGTGTATTAAATGCCATTGGTACCTTATGTAATTGAACAGACAGGCAGGGGAGAAAGATCTTATGATATCTACTCTAGACTGTTGAAAGAACGAATTATATTTTTGGGAGAGCAGGTTAACGATGTTACTGCCAGCCTTATTGTAGCACAATTGTTGTTTTTGGAAGCGGAAGATCCAGATAAAGACATTCAGATTTACATCAACAGTCCGGGAGGATCTATAACATCCGGATTTGCTATATATGACACAATGCAATATATAAAACCGGATGTATCAACTATCTGCATTGGAATGGCAGCAAGCATGGGAGCATTTCTACTTGCAGCGGGAAAGAAAGGTAAGAGATTTGCCTTGCCAAATGCAGAAATAATGATACATCAACCATCTGGTGGATCACAGGGTCAAGCAACTGACATTGAAATTCAGGCCAGAAGAATACTGAAAATGAGAGCTGATTTGAATCGGATTTTTGCAGAAAATACAGGCCAATCAATCGAAAAGATTGAAAAGGATACTGAGAGAGATCACTTTATGACGTCCGAAGAAGCTAAGCTATATGGACTGATAGACGAGGTTATATCAAGAAAATAAAGGAGTGCTGTTATGTCAAAAAATGATGACAAGCAGCTTAAGTGTTCATTTTGTGGAAAGAATCAGGATCAGGTAAAAAGATTAATTGCCGGACCCAATGTTTACATCTGCAATGAATGTGTTGAGTTGTGCAAAGAGATAATTGACGAAGAAATTGATTTTTTAGAGGATGAGGAATTCAACAATCTTCCGAAGCCAAAAGAAATCAAAGAATTCCTTGATAAATACGTGATAAAGCAAGATGAGGCTAAAAAGGCTTTAGCTGTTGCTGTCTATAATCACTATAAGAGAATAAATAAAACAAAAAAGAACAAAGGTGTTGAATTGCACAAAACGAATATTTTGGTGCTTGGACCAACCGGTTGTGGAAAAACCTACATGGCTCAGATATTGGCCAAAATGTTGAAGGTTCCATTCGCCATTGCTGATGCAACCTCTTTGACTGAAGCAGGATATGTTGGAGAAGATGTTGAAAACATAATTCTGAGACTTATTCAAGCAGCAGATTATAATATCGAGACTGCCGAAAGAGGTATCATCTATATAGATGAAATCGATAAGATTGCCAGAAGAGGTGATAATCCTTCCATCACAAGAGATGTCAGTGGTGAGGGTGTCCAACAGGCATTGCTGAAAATACTTGAAGGTACTGTAGCAAATGTACCTCCACAAGGCGGAAGAAAACATCCACATCAAGAATTTATACAGATTGATACAACAAATATTCTGTTTATTCTTGGGGGCGCTTTTGATGGCTTGGATAAGATTATTCAAAAGAGAATCGGAAAAAAAGCAATGGGATTCGGCTCTGATGTGAGCAGCAATAAAGAAAAATCATTTAGTGAGATGATTGCCCATGTTGAACCCCAGGATTTATTAAGATATGGACTGATTCCTGAGTTTGTTGGAAGAATGCCCATGATAGTCACTTTGGGCGAATTGGATGAAGAAGCTTTGATCCAAATTATGACAACAACCAAAAACAGTCTGCTGGATCAATACAAGGAGCTGTTTAGAATTGACGGTGTCGAGCTAGAGATTGAAAAGGGCGCATTAGAAGCTATTGCAAAACAAGCAATGAAGATTAAAACAGGCGCAAGAGGCTTAAGAGGAATTCTGGAGAAGGTCATGACAGAGATTATGTATGAGATTCCTTCCAGAGATGACATAGAAAAGTGCATAATAACTAAGGAAACCATACTAAACAGTATGGAACCTACATTGGTGCTAAACTCAAAAGCAAAGAAGAGGAAAGAAAACAGCGAAGAAAACATTTTGAAAAATGCCTGAAACAAGGCATTTTTTCAGTTGAATTGGTCGATAAATACTGATACAATGACAATGCAAAAAAATAAATAGATTGGAGTCGATGAATATGACAGTAAGTTATACCGTTAACAAAAGAACATTACCTTTGATTCCTTTAAGAGGTATGCACATATTCCCTGGAATGGTAATTCATTTTGATGTGGGGAGAGAAAAATCAATCAATGCTTTGGAAGAGTCTATGATTAAAGATTCAATGATTTTTCTGACAGCACAAAAGGATGCAAATATCAACGATCCTGATCTTGACGATTACTATAGCTTTGGGGTAGTCTGCAAAGTAAAGCAGATGCTTAAGATGCCTGGAGATAATATAAGAGTTTTGGTTGAGGGATTGACTAGAGGAAGAATAATCGAAGTACTTGAAGATGAAGATTCTTACATAAAAGTCGAAATAGAAGAATACAACTATGTGGAGGATAGCTTATCGATTGACGATAAGACTGACGCCATGATGAGAGTCCTCAAAGATTCCTTCGAGGATTATTGCACTATCAATACTAAGATTCCGGATGATGCGATAATGTCAGTCAATGAGATTGAGAATCCTGAACGACTGACAGACATCATTATCTCATATATTTTTCTCAAACCAGCCCAGAAACAGGACCTTTTAGAAACTTTGAATCCTTTCGAAAGATTGGAGAAACTAGAAGTACTGATTAGCCAGGAAATTAAGGTCATAGAATTGGAAGAATCAATTAGTCAAAGAGTCCGTAAACAAATCAATCAGTTTCAGAAGGAATACTACCTGAAAGAACAGATGAAAGCGATTCAAAAAGAGCTAGGTGAGGATTCTGACATTATCAGCGAGGTTGAAGAATATTTTGAAAAGATAAGAAAAGCTAGAATGCCTAAGGAAGCTAGGGAAAAAGCTGAAAAGGAAGCAGAGAGGTTGATTAAAATCAACATGTCCTCACCGGAAGCAGGCGTCATCAGAACTTATCTGGATTGGCTGATTGATTTGCCATGGAATAAATCAACCAAAGATAACAAGGACATATCTTTTGCACGTAAGGTGTTGGAAGAGGACCACTACGGATTGGAGGACGTTAAAGAAAGAATTCTTGAATTTCTAGCCGTCAGACAACTCAATGCCAGAATGAAAAGTCCGATAATTTGTTTGGTGGGTCCTCCTGGAGTAGGTAAGACTTCCATAGCCAAGTCAATAGCAAGAGCTCTGGATCGAAAATTTATCAGGATGTCACTGGGTGGCGTAAGAGATGAAGCTGAAATTAGAGGCCATAGAAGAACCTACATTGGTGCGATACCCGGTAGGATCATAACAAATATAACAAAAGCCAAATCGAATAATCCCGTGTTTCTGTTTGATGAAATTGATAAGCTGGCAAGTGACTTTAGGGGTGACCCAGCTTCAGCATTACTGGAAGTTTTAGATCCAGAACAGAATAATACATTTACCGATCATTATCTGGAGACATCATTTGACTTATCAAAAGTCATGTTTATAACAACTGCAAACACGACTTCCACCATACCAAGACCATTGCTTGACAGGATGGAAATTATTGAGATATCCGGATACACTGACGAAGAAAAACTGGAAATAGGGAATAGATATTTGTTACCAAAACAATTGGAAGAGCACAATTTGACCAATCAACAGGTGCGAATATCAGAAAACACTTTAATAGGCATTATTCAAAAATACACGAGAGAATCCGGTGTAAGAAGTCTGGAAAGGAAAATTGGTAGCATAATCAGAAAATCTGCAGTTAGGATTATTGAACAAAACTTGAAATCAGTCACCATAACACAGAAAAATCTGGAGAAGTATCTAGGAATTCCTAGATTCAGATACGATGCTGCAAATATTGATGACGAGGTAGGTGTAGCCACCGGATTGGCATGGACAGCTGTGGGTGGTGAAACGCTGTTTATAGAAGTGAACCTTATGAATGGTGAAGGGAAGATTCAGCTGACAGGGAAACTAGGTGACGTTATGAAAGAATCAGCACAGGCTGGTCTTAGTTATATCAGAGCACACATGGAAGAACTGGGAGTCGATGAGGAGTTTTATAAAAAGAAAGATATTCATATACATGTTCCCGAAGGCGCTATACCAAAAGATGGCCCATCTGCTGGTATAACCATGGCAACAGCTGTTGTTTCAGCACTTACAGACACGCCAATTAGGAGAGACGTAGCCATGACAGGCGAGATTACCCTTAGAGGCAGAGTATTGCCTATTGGCGGTGTTAAGGAGAAGGTGCTTGCAGCTAAAAGGGCTGGTATAAAAAAAGTAATTCTTCCGAAAGAAAATGAAAAAGACGCAGCTAAACTACCAACCAGCATTAAAAAGACAATGGAATTGGTTTTTGTGGAAAAAATGGGTGAAGTACTGGAGCATTCATTGGTAAAAGGAGATTGAGTTGAAAATAAAATCAGTTGAACTTTTGATGACTGCAGGTAATGCATCCCAATATCCCGAAACGGATTTTCCCGAAATTGCTTTCGCGGGAAGGTCGAATGTGGGTAAATCTTCTTTGTTGAATACATTAATCAATAGAAAGAATTATGCTCGCACCAGCGGCCAACCGGGTAAGACACAGACAATCAATTTTTATGCCGTTAACGAAGCCAATATGCTTGTGGATTTGCCTGGCTACGTTTATGCAAAAGCCTCCAAGAGAGATAGGGAAAGATGGGGCAGACTTATAGAATCATTTCTGTTGAATAGAAAGCAGCTCAAGGGAATTATGCTGTTGATTGACATTCGTCACGTTCCCGGACAGAATGACGTAGACATGTTCCAATGGATAACACATTTCGGTTACGAATGTTATATCCTGGCCACCAAAGCGGATAAGATATCAAGAGGGAAAAGGCAAAAGCACATTGCGGATATAAAAAAAGCTCTAGGACTGACAGACGTCAATAGAATAATCCCTTTCTCCTCTGTTGAAAAACTGAACAGAGAGCTAGTTTGGGAAAAAATAATTGAGTTATCAAATAAGTAGATGGAATATACTAAATTAGTAAAAAAGTACAACTCTTTCAAAAGAGAGGAATTCACCGATTATTTTTCTGTAATCGGATTTGAAAAAGAAGAAGGTTTCTTTGAAGGTGATGGTTGGAAGGTGCATGTAGGAGAGGAAGAAAAGCTTCATTTCCAGGCATTTGATTTACCATCGGTCAAACTCACGATAATTGTGAGAGAGGATATTCGTGATCAATTCGTTAAAGATCTTATGATTTCCTTTCTAAAAGGTGGAGGCTGATCAAAAAAACTGCTACGTCTAAACGACACAGCAGTTTTTTTTGTTAAATCACATTGCTTCGGTACTCATTGCTTTTTTTGATAATTTACCTTTATTGTCTAGGTTTTTTTTCGCGGTAGTCAACATTAATTTGATTCTGTTGATTTGGTTGACTTCACTTGCCCCAGGGTCGTAATCTATTGGAGCAATATTGGAGAATGGATAGGCTCTCTTGAGTTCTGCTATCATACCTTTACCAGTTATGTGATTAGGGAGACAGGCAAAGGGTTGAAGACAGACTATGTTTTCTACGCCACTTTCAATCAACTCCACCATTTCTGCAGTTAGAAACCAACCCTCTCCAGTTTGATTTCCAAGGGACAAATGCTTCTTAGCACTTTCAGCCAATTTTTGGATAGGAATGTGTGGGCTGAATCTTTTGCTGTTTAACAAGGCCTTCTTCATCTCATTGCGATAAAGCTCAACAATGGAAATCGCAACATTTCCCAACATATAATTTCTAAAGCTCCGCAAAATGTAATCATTATGTTTTATGACTGGGTTGTATGCAGAGTAAAGAAAGAAGTCTATTAGTCCGGGAACAACAGCTTCTGCTCCTTCATCCTCCAACAAACCAACGATATCGTTGTTGGCTGTTGGATGAAATTTAACCAATATTTCACCAACGACACCCACCCTAGGCTTAATAATTGTATCATCCAGTTCAAGGCAGTCAAAATCCTTTACAATACCGTTTATTGTCTCTTTAAATCTACCGATACCGCCACTTAGAATGGATTCATTGCATTTTTCTACCCAATAATCATAGAGTTTATTTGCGGACCCCTTGATTTTCTCATAAGGGCGCGTTTTATAGAGAACCTTCATGAATAAGTCACCATAAACCAGTCCCAACATAAGATTATGTAGCAATTTAGGCGTTATGCGGAAGCCTGGCTGTTTTTCAATCCCCGCTGAAAAGGAGATAACAGGAATTTGATCGTAACCATTATCCTTCAAGGCTTTTTTAATGAATGAAATATAATTGGTAGCTCTACAGCCTCCACCTGTCTGAGACATCATGAGTGCAGTCTTGTTCAAATCATAGTCACCCGACTTTAAGGCTTTAATCATTTGACCTGTTGTAATGATTGATGGATAACAGGCGTCATTGTTGACACATTTGAGGCCTTCATCCACAGCTTCTTTATCAACTGAGGGCAATATTTCAAGATTTATATCGGATTTCATTGCTCCTGTTTTAAAAAATTGGAAATGTATAGGAGACATCTGGGGTGCTAGAATAGTGTAGTCCTTCCTCATCTTTTTTGTGAACAGGACCCTTGGGTTCTCCTTATACAATACTTTTGCAACTACATTCTTTTCCTTTCTTTCCTTCATTGCTGCCAAGAGAGATCGTATTCTGATTCTGACAGCCCCAAGATTGTTTATTTCATCAATTTTTATCGGGGTGTAGATTTTATTGTTTCTGACCAAGATATCATGGACCTGGTCTGTTGTGACTGCATCCAGACCACATCCAAATGAATTCAGTTGAACAAGTTCCAAATCATTTCTTTTTGAAACGAATTCAGCAGCAGCGTAGAGTCTAGTGTGATACATCCATTGATCAACTACTCTAAGTGGTCGATTTGGCTTTTCAAGGTGAGC
>JAHRFV010000229.1 GCA_019084435.1 Dethiosulfatibacter sp. | reverse complement strand
TGGATTGTCTGAATGTAAATCTATAGCTGACACTGTCTCTTAATACATAGCGATCGTTTTCTATAGCATTTCTTTGAGCTGCTGTCAAAGTGTTGCATCCTGTCATTGTGCCAATCATTATTACTGCCATAATTATCAAAATACGCAATCTTTTCATCCTATAAAACTCCTCTTAAATACGGCGATCTTCCATAAACGATTAACAGGGTTCTTGGGTTCAGGTGGCGTTTCAAACACCATCTGAACATTAGAAACCGTTATCCAGGGACTCTACATTGCTTATCTCTCACTTATAGAAGTGGGAGTCTTAGCACTGTTAGTCATCGGATAAATCCAATGAAATTATAACACATGTAAATCATTGCTTAAAGCATCACTTAGCTTAAAGTGACAATTGTTCACTCTATCCAATCATGATATAATGATGAAGTCGATCAACAGGGTTCTTGGGTTTAGGTGGCGTTTCAAACGCCATCTGAACCTTAGAAACCGTTATCCAGGGACTATACAGTGCTTATCTCCCACTGATAGAAGTGGGAGTCTTAGCACTGTTAGTCATCGGATAAATCAATATGGAGAAGGATAGTCATGGATTTTAAAAACTGGTACAGCACAAAAGTGAAAACAATCGATTACCACCTGAACTCGTATCTAACTGAATCTGACAATAGACAAAATAATATATATAAAAGCATGCGATATAGTTTGAATGCTGGTGGGAAAAGAGTCCGACCGATACTTATGATGGCTGTTTTTGAAATATTCAAACCCAATGAAGAGCGCAGTATACTGCCATTTGCTTGTTCGCTTGAAATGATTCATACCTACTCTCTGATCCATGATGATCTACCCTCAATGGATGATGATGATTACCGAAGAGGTCAACTCACCAATCACAAAGTGTATGGAGAAGCGATGGCAATTCTGGCTGGGGACGCTCTGCTGAACAAGGCTATGGAAACAGTGCTTCAAAATCGGAATTTAATGGATTTGTCTGCAGAAATTATGCTATCATGCCTTGAAATATTAATGAGATCATCTGGTACTGAGGGAATGATTGGTGGTCAGGTGGTTGATATGTTTGTGGAGGAGCGGAGCAAGGAGTATCTTGAGTATATGCATCGATTGAAGACCGGTGCTCTTATCAGAGCTGCCTGCCACATAGGAGCTGTCGCAGGAGGTGCTTCAGAAAAAGAAATCTCTTATATTACAAGTTATGCCGATTATCTTGGACTTGCCTTTCAGGTAAAGGATGACATTCTGGATGTGACTGCTAATGAAGCCGATCTTGGAAAGCCAACCGGTAGCGACGAAAGGAACGACAAACTAACATATGTCACACTGCTTGGATTAGCTGAATCCGAAAGGCTCTTGGAACAATACACGCGGAAAGCCATAGACGACGTAAGTCATCTAGGAAATAAATCTCACCGCCTTATTGAAATTGCTGAATATTTATTGGAACGAAAAAAATAGCACCTGTAGTGGGTGCTATATTCTATTTCTCAGAGCAAATACCGCTAACTGTGTCCTGTCTCTCAGCTCAATCTTTTTCAAAATATTGGTTATATGATTTTTTACCGTTCCTTCGCTAATGAATAACACCTCGGATATTTCCTTATTGTTTCGCCCATCTCCTATTAATCTGCAGATTTCTTTTTCTCTTTCAGTCAGTTCCTCAACAATCGGATCCGGTTCAAATGCCATCATGCCGTTCTTATATTTTCCCTCTAGCTCCTTGTATGTATTAAGAAGTTCCTTGTAAACCATTTCTGTTTTACCCTTTTCTTCTTTGACTTCCTTGAGAAGATAGACCGTGAAGATGATAAAAACGGTAAACAAAGAGAAAAAGACAGTTTCTGCAACTTTTGAAAATGATCTCGTGAGTAACAGCATATTGGCATACTTGAGCAGTGAAGTCAAACCGGCAGCTATGCCAATTATTGCAAATGGTTTTTTCTCCAGTTCCATGTAGGCATCGATTAAAATGACGATATAGAAAGTATGAAGGGCGTAATTAATGACGTAACGAGTCAAGGTCTCCATTGCGAAAACAATTGCTATATCAATAAAAAAAGTTATAAATCTGATTTTCTTGTTCTTTATAAAAAACTTTCTAAAAACTCCCATAGACACAAATCCAATAGCAAGATATATGAAATAGAACAACCTAACACTAGCTGTTCTTTCAAATCTCAGTGCTAGAAATATTATCAATGCTGTTATGAAAAATTTAATAAGCCAGAAATATTTTTTAATCATAGGGATTATCCTTATATTAGCATTATGAATCTCCAATTAATATTCTATCAGAATGGAAGTTTGACAACAACTTGTTTATTTTTGCCTGTGTTTTATATATAATGTAACTAATATGATTTACGGAGGTCACTCAATGTATATATTAGTGTTAAACTGCGGAAGTTCTTCAATTAAATTTCAAGTCTGCGAGATGCCGGGTTATAATGTCTACGTCAAAGGCTCAGTTGGCAAAATCGGTTACAGCGATTCCGAATTTAAATTTGAAATCAAAAATAATGACAGTATCAAAGAGATACTTGCAATTGATAACCATGAACAAGGTATCGATTTGATTCTGCATACGCTTACCTCAAAAGAGAATTCGCTCGGTTTCACAATGTCTGATATAACTGCTATAGGACATAGAGTTGTTCAAGGTGGAGAAAAGCATAATGTCTCTCTCGAAATCACTCAACCTGTCATTGACTACATTGAAGAAATTAAAGATCTGGCCCCACTTCACAATCCAAATCATTTGTCTGGCATATACGCATGCCAGAAATTATTGCCAGGTATTCCTCAAGTTGCTGTGTTTGATAATGGTTTCCATATGACATTGCCTAGACACGCCTATCTATATGCCTTGCCGTTGGAGCTAACAGAAAAGCATAGAATTAGAAGATACGGATTCCATGGTATTGCTTTTAGAAGTATGTTGGAACAAGCTCAGAAATTCTTGGATGAAGATACCGCCAAGTATCGCATCGTCAATATGATGCTGGGAAGTGGAACAACTGCCAATGCGGTCTTATATGGCGAATCCATTGATGTCAGTACTGGATTTACGCCTCACGAAGGACTTATACAGTCTACACGCTCCGGTGATATGGATGCCGCTGCCTTATTATATCTGATAAAAAAAGAGGATATTTCCATTGAAGAGGCTGACAATATTATAAACAAAAAAAGTGGCTGGCTTGGACTCTCCGGTTTGAGCAACGACATGAGAGAGATTCAGGAAGAATCCAATAAAGGCAATCAACGGGCTACTGATACCATAGATGCCGTTTGTCATAGATTCAGAAAATACATAGGGGCTTATGCTGCAGAGATGGCCGGAATGGATATCCTCATATTCTCTGGTGGTGTGGGTGAGAATGCATGGTATATCAGAGAAAGAGTCTGTAGCGGATTTGAATATATGGGCGTGAAACTTAACTTGAATAAGAATAAAATGCTGTCTGGAGAAGGTATAATCAGCACTGATGACTCTAAGGTTAAAATAATCGTTGTAAATGCAAATGAAGAGATGATTATTGCAGAAGATACATATAATATAGTGGATAAATAGCAAATAGTACCCTGAAATGAAAATACCTTCACCGAAATATTATTGGTGAAGGCTAAAAAGGAGATTATAAAAGTGCTTATGGCTACTTGTAAAGTATACCATACACTTTTTGAAAATGGAAGAAAAATTTCTTTCATTTTTTTCTTTTTT
>JAHRFV010000006.1 GCA_019084435.1 Dethiosulfatibacter sp. | reverse complement strand
ACCTCCTGAACCCGTTACAGGATTCTGGTGTTTCCCTCTTTCTGCTACAATACCCTTCATGATTTCCTTGATTTTTTCCACGTCACCTTCTGCCTGATCCTTTATCTGTGTAAAGCTTGCAGAATCAACGTTCAATGTCTTAACTTCTATCAAAATTTCATTGTCATAGATTTCCATGGTGTTGTCGATTTTTAGCGCCGGTTGCGGCAGCACACCTTTTGGTTCGATAACCCTGTGTGTTCCGAATGGATTTCCTTTTTTCATTGATATTCCTCCAAATATTTTATTTAAATAGTCATCATAAAAATGCATATACCTCTTACATTATCATTTGCAATTAGCGTGCCATGTTTCTTTTCATAATTAATTATCAAAAATCAGTATTTTTCAACGTTTTAAAATTCATAAAACACTTAAAAGCAAACGAGTGCCCAATTTCAGGCAATTAATTGCCTAATTTTTGTCAATTTTGCTTTTTTTTTAACAAAAGCTGTGGTAAAATACAGAAAAGGAGTGGAAAAATGAAAGATATAAAGATCAAAGTCATCAGCACACAGACATCAAAGGGTCAAAATCCACTGATTACAGAGCTTACAACTGAAGGTAACTTTTTTATGGATGACAGTCATTACTGCTTTGAATATATAGAGTCAGAAATATCAGGAATGGAGGGCTCTGTCACCAGACTCATATCAGATGGTGGCAAAAAGCTGACCATGAAAAGAAGCGGTGTGCAAGCGTCTGCCTTCCTAGAGTTTCAAGAGGGTGAAAAATCCAAAAGCAGTTATGTTACAGAGTATGGCACTTTCGCAATTGTTTTAAACACAACAAAAGTGGAATGCGATCTTGACCAATTAGGGAAAGGTAAGATTTACCTCGAATATAGGATGAGCTTTGGAACCGATTCCGAGACAATCAATAAGCTAGAAATAACAACTAGTTAAGAGGTGCCGAATTATCGGCATGGAGGTTTGTATGGATGAGAAATATTATGAATCAATACTGAACATTTTGGACTATATTGATGAGGGTATCCAGATAATTGATGATAAGGGCAGGATTATTTACTATAACAAATCTGCCCGGATCGTCGACAGCATAGAGGGCAAAACCGCTATTGGAAGACATGTTCTTGAAATCTATCCGTCATTGACACATGAAACCAGCACATTGCTACAATCTATGGAGACTAGAAGCACCATCATCAACAAAGAGCAGGTATTTATCAACTACAAGGGTGATAAGATATCCACAGTCAACTCCTCATTTCCAATCAAGGCCAATAATAAAATTATTGGTGCGGTAGAGGTATCCAAAAATATTACCCAGGTCAAAGAACTATCTGAAAAAATTGTCAATCTACAAAGCGAATTGTATAAACCACAGTCTCAGGCCAAGGATATTGTCACTGATGCAAAATATACCTTTGTCGATATAATCGGTCAGTCAAAAGAGATGTTAAAACTGAAGACATTGGCTTTCAAAGCCTCTCAGACTGATTCACCAGTCCTAATCGGTGGAAGGACCGGTACCGGAAAAGAGCTTTTCGTTCAGGCAATCCATAACGCCAGCACTAGAAAAAACAAGCCCTTCATTGCCCAGAACTGTGCCGCTCTACCGGCAAACCTGCTTGAAAGCATACTGTTTGGTTCTGTCAAGGGAAGCTTCACCGGTGCAGAAAACAGACCGGGATTATTTGAATTGGCTCATGGGGGAACTCTATTCCTGGATGAAATAAACTCCATGCCTCTAGACTTGCAGGCAAAGCTTTTACGGGCCTTGCAAAACCATAATATTAGACGAGTTGGCGCCTCCAATACAATTGATGTGGACGTTCGGATCATGGCAGCCTTCAACTCAGATATTGAAGATATTTTGTCAACAGGACAGCTCCGTAAGGACCTCTTCTATCGATTAAATGTTATATCCATCATTGTTCCCGAATTGAAAGAAAGAAAAGAGGACATACCTGTTCTTGTAGATTTTTTCATCGAAAAGTACAACAAAGAGAAGAACAAATTTATCAGAAATCTCTCGAGCAACGTAATGGAGATATTCATGAATTATGACTGGCCGGGCAATGTGCGGGAGCTTCAGCATACCATAGAGGGTATTGCCAGTCTATTTGATGTTGACATTATAAGGGAGGAGCATCTGCCTTTTCAGTTTAAATCAGGCAGAAGAAAAAATGACAGCATTTCTTTAGATGATATCGGTTCATTGAGTGAGGTTCTCGAAAAAACAGAGCAGAAAATAATATGCGCGGCACTGGAAAGTACAGAAAATAACATCTCCAAAGCTGCTGAAATATTAAATATTCCAAGACAAACCCTTCAATATCGTATTAAAAAACTGGGGCTATAGAATTATATAAACTATGAATAACCCTCTAATACATTGTCTTGTCTCTATTTCAATCCGTTTCAAATTATTTACTTAATTAACATAAATTCGTATGAACCTTATAAATATTAAATAAATATCATAATTTCTTTACTTAATTGACATGGTGGTATCTATTGTATACAATGATTAAAATATGATTCACTAAATAACTGAATAATGGCTTTAAGAGGGGGAAAATGAAACGACTGATAAACACTAATTTTACCCTGTTTGCAACAGGTAGAATGATTTCATTGTTGGGAAGCGGTATTCAAAATGTAGCCATACCTTTGTATATACTAAGGACCACAGGATCAGGTCTGATGATGGGGACGTATGCTTTCGCACAGCTGTTGCCCCAAATCTTTCTCATGCCTTTGGGTGGGGTTTTGGGAGATAATTTCAATCGTAAAAATATTATGATTATGATGGATGTTTTTAGCGGTTTGACATCGTTATTTCTGGCATTTACCATTGTCAACGGTGATTTATCCATACCATTGCTATTCATCTGTCAGGTTTTTCTGTCCAGTTTTTTTTCTATCTTTGACACAGCAACAGCCGCCATGGTTCCTGAAATTGTTGACAAGGATAAGTTATTGAAAGGCAACTCCATAATAGGGAGTATTGACAGTGCCACATTCATTGCGGGTCCCATTATTGGTGCTGCCATTTTCGGTTTGGCAGGAATCAGAATAGTGTTTATAATAGATGGTGTATCCTTCCTGCTTTCTGCTATGAGCGAGCTGTTTATAGAGTATAAGCCACATCTTGAAAAATCAAGCAGACTTAGCTTTGCAAAAACTAAAAAAGACATCCTTCAAGGCTTTTCCTTTCTGAGAAAATCAAGAGGCATCAATTATCTCATTACTTTCGCTGCTGTAGTCAATTTTTTCGGCATCGCATCCATCAGCGTACTGCTACCCTATATTTTTATTGAAGGAATCGGGTTTTCTGACACTCAGTTTGGTGTTTTGCAATCATCTATCATGGTTGGTATTCTGTTAGGTAATATCGGACTTTCAGTTATATCCGGCAAGCTCGGTAAAAAACAGATAGTCACCTATGGCTTGATAGCAGAGGCCGTCATATTCACCGTAATTGGTGTGTTTTTCTATCCCATTGTTTCTGAAGCACTTCAAGTCGCTTCTAATCTACTCTTCAGTTTGTTTGTGGTTCTATTGATTGGATTCGGTGTATCAAACGCTTTTCTGAGAACCAGTATACAAACAAATATGCAGCTTATGATTCCCAATGAATTGAGGGCAAGGGTACTTTCAGCCTATTCATTTAGCATGCAGATTATTGCTCCTATAGGTGTGTTCGCCGCAGGTGCGTTCCTTGAAATCGTGCCTTATTATCATCTGTTTATGTTTTCTGCTATAATGATTATTGTAGCGACTGCAGTATTTTTGACCAGAGCCCCTGAAGAAGCGCTAGATCCGGGACTGACTAATGTAAGGGAGATGGATGTATGAAATCTACAATTATAAAGACAAGGGTATTGATATTTTTTATCGTGATTATAGTGATGGCTACTGGTATCCTAACCTACGCCAACTCCGCCGCGCCTTACCAAAGACCAAGTGATAATGCACTGTTGTTTGATGACAATACAGGTATGTCTCTTGTTGAGGAATGGATTACCTTCCGGATAAGTGATACCCGAAGTAGAAATGCGGAAGTGGAAGTAATCTATCATCTGAAGAACGAAACCAGGGAAGTCTCAATAATTGATTTGCTTTTTATTGCACCCTATCTTGAAGAAGAGGAAATCTCCATCTTCTTTGATGGTGTCCAGATTACAGATTTCGTCATGAAAAAGGCTGATAAACTACCTGAAAATTGGGAAGTTTCATTGGAGAAAGCCAGCATAGACCCCATCGGTCTCAGAACACTTGAACATGATTTCAGTTATTGGGATTTCTATTCTGGATGGTCAAAAGAGGGTTTCCAATTCACAATCGATATCCCTAAAGGTGAAACCAAGGAACTAAAAATGTTGTATAAATCGAGCTCTGGCTACTATTCCTACGATGATGTGGTCAATGATGTATATACCCAGTTGTATTATCTGACGCCTGCCAGCTTCTGGAATGGAAATGCCAGGGTCAACATGGCTATTGAATTTCCATCAGATAAATTTGAACTCTATACCAATATGCCTCTTGAGAAGATGTCACCGACCTTATATCAAGGCTCATTGGAACAAATTCCCGATGAGGAGTGGTTCTTCAATTATGTGGATAAAACCGGTCTGATTTTTTTCACCAATAATCGATCCCTTCATAATGGCATTGCTTTGTCTGTACTCGTTGTGGTTCTAATTACAGGCTTATTAATCAGAAAAAAGCACAGACTAAGGGGCACTCTGTTTTTATTGCTACTTCTACCTGTGATGCTCCTATTCAGATTTACCTATGGCACTATGTTTCTGCTCATGTATCTAGGACCTATAATCGTAGCAATAGCAATATTCTTCTCATTTATAATCTATATGATTAAACGAAACCGTAAAAACAAGCCGCTGGGTTGATCCCAACGGCTTGTACGATTTAATATCTTCTTATTCTCTGCTCCACTTCACTATCGGCTTTCTTGCTGCCTTTACCTCATCCAGACGCCTAACAACTGTGCTTATAGGTGCATTATGAAGCAATTCTGGGTTTTCTTCCCCTTCTTTTTTTATCTTCATCATAATATCAATGAAGTGGTCCAATGTCTCAAGGGTCTCTGTTTCTGTAGGTTCTATCATCATTGCCTCATCTATAATGAGTGGAAAATAGATTGTCGGTGGATGGATGCCGTAATCAAGCATTCTCTTTGCCATATCTAAGGTTCTATATTTAGAAATTCCATCTGTTCCCGATAGGACAAACTCATGCTTGCATATTGTATCAATCGGAAGTTTGAAGTGGTCTTTTAGCTGACTCTGCAAGTAATTCGCATTCAAAACAGCCGCTTCACTAACACGTTTTAGCCCTTCCGCTCCCATGGTCAATATATAAGTGTAAGCTCTCACAAGTACACCAAACTGGCCATAGAAGCCCATTATTCTTCCAATTGATTTCGGACGGTCGTGGTCTAAGTAATAGGAATCTTCCTTTTTTTCAACAGTTGGATAAGGAAGGTAATCCACCAAATCAGCTCTTACCCCAACAGGTCCCGCTCCTGGTCCTCCACCGCCATGAGGCGTCGTGAAGGTCTTGTGAAGGTTCAGATGCACTATATCAAATCCCATATCGCCAGGTCTCGCAATGCCCATGATGGCATTCAGATTTGCTCCATCGTAATAGACAAGTCCGCCTGCTTCGTGAACAAGCCTTGAGATTTCAGCAATATTTCTCTCAAACAATCCAAGGGTCGAAGGATTGGTCAGCATCAGTCCTGCGGTTTCGTCGTTTAAAACCGCTTTCAATGCCTCCATGTCAACGCCACCATTCTTGTCAGACTTTATTTCTATGATATCATATCCAACAGCTGTGACTGTGGCGGGATTAGTGCCATGTGATGAATCAGGCACAATTATTTTTCTTCTCTTTGTGTCATTCCTGTCCTCATGATACTTCTTGATGATCATCAGCCCTGTCAGTTCGCCCTGGGCTCCGGCAGCCGGTTGCAAGGAGAATCCGTCCATCCCTGTTATTTCCGAAAGCTTTTTACCTAGATCATATAGTAGAGCCAGTGATCCCTGTACGGTGTTTTCATTCTGGTAAGGGTGTAGTTTAGTAAATCCGTCCAACGAAGCCATGTCTTCATTTATTTTAGGGTTGTATTTCATGGTACACGAACCCAATGGATAAAATCCTGTGTCAACGCCATAGTTTTTGTTTGACAGATTGGTATAATGTCTAATCACATCAACCTCATAAACCTCGGGCAAATAAGGCTCTGTTGTTCTCTGAAGTTCTTTTGGAAGGTAATCGTCTAATGGTTTTGCATCAACATCATTGTCAGGCAGGGCATAAGCTTTTCTTCCTTTTTTCGAAAGATCGATGATCAATTTGTCATAATTTTTCATCACTGCACCTCCTTGATGATATCAACCATTTTATCAATCTCTTCTTTGGTTCTTTTTTCAGTCACTGTGAACAATAGCTGATTTTTCTTATTCTTATTAAATCGGGACAAATCAAGCGGTCCGATTATTTTTTCATCGTATAGAGCTTTTTCAATCTTATCAGTATCCAACGTAGTCTCCAGAACAAACTCCTTGAATATCGGTCCGGAATAAACCCTTTTGAATTTATTGGTCTCAAGCAGTTTTTCCATAGCATAGTTGGCTTTTGATATACATTGCTTCGCCACATCTACTATGCCCTCACGACCCATGACTGACAGATAAACGACAGCCATCAATGCACACAGGCTCTGGTTGGAACAGATATTGGAAGTGGCTTTTTCTCTTCTGATGTGCTGTTCTCTAGCCTGCAATGTCAACACAAATCCCTGCTTGCCATCCACATCATTTGTCAATCCGCATATCCTTCCTGGCATTTTTCTCATAAGTTTTTCAGTAGCGCCGATAAATCCAAGATAAGGTCCCCCGAAATTTTGAGGGATTCCAAGGCTTTGTCCTTCACCCACAACAATGTCAGCTCCGTATTCACCTGGTGACTTGACAATCCCCAAGCTGATTGGATCTACACTCATTATCAGCAAACTCTTATTATCATGAGTCGCTTTTTCTATTTGAGCAATGTCTTCAATTATTCCGTAAAAATTCGGATTTTGAATAATGACTGCTGACGTATCCGAATCTATCAGTTTCAGACTCTCAAGGTCTGTCTTCCCATCTGTTTCAGGAATTTTTATTAATTCTATCTCCCTGAAATGACAGTAGGTTTCAAGCACCTTCAAGGTTTCCGGATGTATAGTAGCTGACACCGCAACCTTGCTTCTATTGTTGACTCTGATTGCCATGATAGCTGCCTCAGCTGTTGCCGTTGCACCATCATACATGGATGCGTTGATGACATCCATTCGAGTCAGTTCAGCCATCATGCTTTGGAATTCAAATATATACTGAAGTGTTCCCTGACTTACTTCAGGTTGGTAAGGGGTATAGGATGTATAAAACTCAGATCTCGATACAATGTGTCTGACAACCGAGGGAATATAATGGTCATAGGAACCGGCACCTAAAAAACTGGCATAATCATCCAGATTGTTATTTTGATCGCTGAGTTTTTTCATTATCTTTCTGACTTCCATCTCGCTGTAAGAATCATTGATATCCAATTTACGATTTAATTTTATGGCCTCAGGAATATCACTGAATAAATCATCAATGCTCTTAACACCAATTTTCCCCAGCATAGTTTCCTGATCTTCATGTGTTAAGGGGATGTACCTGTTCATCTTATTCCTCCTCTTGAATATGCTCCTCATATTGAACCGAATTCATAAGAACCTCTATATCCGATTCATCTGTTATCTTGATTTTAATGATCCAATTTTCATAGGCATCTTCATTGATCAATTCTGGGCTTTCCTCCAGAGCTTCATTCACGGCCAGGATAACACCTGATACGGGCATGTAGATATCGCTTGCTGCTTTGACTGATTCTACAGCGCCGAATGAATCCTGAGCGTCAAACTCATCTCCCACCGATGGTAAATCAACAAAAACAATGTCACCTAATTCATGCTGGGCAAAATCACTGATACCGACATAAGCCTCTTCATCTTCGATTCTCAGCCATTCATGGCTTTTCGCATAGTATATTCCTTCTAATATCTTCATTTCTGATCCTCCTGTTTTTTATAATTTTTATTAAGAAATTTTCTTGAAACGAGAATAGCTTTCAAGGTTTTATTTCGAATCTGTATATAGATTTCTTTGCCAATACCTGCATGTTCTGATGATATCAACGCCAAACCCAACGCTTTGTCAAGAGTTGGTGATTTATAGCCTGTTGTGACGTGTCCGATTTCCTGACCCATTTCGTCGGTCACCATATAATCCGCCCGGGCGATACCTTTTTCAATCAACTCAAATCCTACGATTTTTCTCTTTAAACTGTCTTCCTTTTGTGCTTTTAGAGCAGCTTTCCCTTTGAAATCATCCTTGTCAAGCTTCACACAAAATCCGTAACCTGCTTCCAGTGGAGAAATATTTTCTGTCAACTCATGTCCATACAGTGGAAGGTTTGCTTCAAATCTTAGTGTATCACGTGCTCCAAGACCGCATGGCAGGATGTTGTACTTACTGCCATTTTCCAATAGCTTGTTCCATATATTTTCAATATTGCTATTGTCTGTGTAGATTTCGAACCCGTCCTCTCCTGTATAGCCAGTCCTGGATATCAAGCAATCTGCGCCGAACATTTTAACTTTCTCTGCAAAGGTGAAAAAGGGCAGCTTGGACAAATCAATGTCAACATGCTCTTGCAGCAGTTTCTCGGCAAATGGTCCTTGAAGAGCCACTTCTGCCGTTATAGGTGATTCATCAGAGATGCTGATGTTCATATTTGTTTCTTCAGCCACTTGTTGCATCCAGTCCAAATCCTTTTCGATATTTCCCGCGTTTATGATCAACAGATAGTGATTGGTATATTTTTTATATACCAGCAGATCGTCTACAATACCCCCGTTTTCATAGCACATCATGGCATATTGGATTTCATTGTCTCCTAATAATTTTACATCATTTGTAATCAAATAGTTAATAAATTTTTCAGATTCCTCTCCCGTTATGATAACCTCTCCCATGTGAGATACATCAAACAGACCAACACTATTTCTCACAGCATGGTGCTCTTCTGTGATATTGGAATATTGTATGGGCATTTCCCATCCGCCAAACTCGACCATTTTCGCTCCCAGCTTGATATGGGATGTATGCAGAGGTGTTTTCTTTAAGCCATCCATTACATTCAACTCCTCGTTATTATTTAAACAATTAAAAAAGATTGTATGCTTGTGCCATACAATCTCTGTCTTTTTTACCTGAGAGCTTCTTGCTGAGCAATTTCTCCTTCGGTGCCGTTATGACCACAAACGGTCTCTTCAGAGTTCCATCTGATTGCGATTCTCGTGCCTGAGAGTTTCTACGGATTATGGGCAATAATCAATATTTCACCTTCGGCTATCATCTAAGATATCTCACACAATCTTCAACGGATATTTCATTACAAACATTATATCACAACTATCTCACAGATTTAAACACAATGTTTTAAAATCTTTTAAAACGAAGTGATTTCATTGATATCAAAGGGGGTTTCCTGATAAACACAATAATTCAACCAATTGGAGAATAAAAGCTGTGAATGGCTTCTCCATTTCATAGAAACTCCCTTTTCAGGATTATCATCATTGAAATAATTGACGGGTACTTTTGTTTCCAGTCCTTTTGCTACATCTCTGTCATATTCCTTTTTAAGCGTGTATTTATCATACTCTCCATGTCCCTGAACAAAAATCTGTCTTCTGTTTCTGAGTGATGAAATATGCACACCAGCCTTATCTGATTCGGCTAGTATTTTGATGTTTGGAACCTTATCAAACTCTTCTCTGGCAATCTGTGTGTATCTTGAGTGGGGTGCGTAGAACTGCTCGTCAAAACCCCTCATCAATCTTGTTCTCATATCCTTGACATCATGGAGAAACACGCCAAAAAGCTTCTTATCCATCATTGTTCTTTCTACGCCATAGTGATGGTACAGGGCGGCCTGTGCTCCCCAGCACAGATGGATGGTGCTAAAGACATTGCTTTTCGAGTAGTTCATAATTTCCACTAGTTCGTCCCAATAATCAACCTCTTCATAGGGAAGGCTTTCAACAGGAGCACCTGTAATAATCATGCCATCAAATTTTCTGTGTTTGATTTCCTCGAAGGTTTTATAAAAATTGTCCAAGTGCTCTTGCTTAGTATTGGTCGCATCATGTGAATCCATATGCACCAGATGAAGATTGACTTGCAGTGGTGTGTTTGCAAGCATTCTGATCAGCTGGGTTTCAGTCTCTTCTTTGGTTGGCATGAGATTGACAATACAAACTTCAAGTGGTCTTATGTCCTGACTGTATGCCCTCCAATCCTGCATGACGAAAATGTTTTCTTCTTTTAGTGTTTCAAAAGCAGGTAATTTACCTGGTATTACTATCGGCATCGTTTCACCTTCTCCTCAATTATAATCATTACTATTATCACGTATCTTGACGGATCAATCATACGTTGTCATATTTTTCAATGTTACTTTGCTACCGCTCTTATAGCCTTATCGAAATCATCAATAATGTCATCGATATTTTCAAGTCCTACAGAAACCCTGATAAGATCAGGCAAAACACCTGCCGATATCTGTTGTGCCTCAGTTAGTTGTCTGTGGGTGGTGCTGGCAGGGTGTAGGATACTGGTTCGTAAATCGCCTAAATGAACAACCATTGCTACCAACTCCAGATGCTTTATCAATTCCTTTCCAGCTTTCGCACCACCCTTGATACCGAAAGTCAGGATTCCACTGCCACCCTCCGGCAGATATTTTTGTGCCAGTTCATAAGTTTTGTGAGTTTTCAGCAATGGATAGCTGACCCAACTGACACCTGGGTGTCCACTCAAGAATTCAGCCAGCTTCAAGGCGTTCGAACAATGTCTCTCCATTCTCAAATGCAACGTCTCCAAGCCTAAATGAAACAAAAAAGCACTGAAAGGACTCATGGTCGATCCAAGATCTCTCAACAGCTGAACGCGTGCCTTAGTGATATAGGCAGCCTTTCCAAAGTCTCTGACATATTGAATGCCGTGGTAACTTGGATCTGGTTCAACCAGCTCAGGAAACTTGCCATTGTCCCAATTGAATGATCCGCCATCGATTACAACACCGCCTATACTCGTTGCATGTCCGTCCGTGTATTTGGTCGTTGAATGAATAATGATGTCAACTCCATGTTCAAAGGGTCGGCACAGTATCGGTGTTGCTAGTGTATTGTCAACTATTAAGGGTACATCCATGACCTTAGCGGCTTTGCTGAATTTGTCAAAGTCCAGGATGTTAAGCCCAGGATTGCCGATAGTCTCACCAAATAAAACCTTGGTATTTGGTTTTGCCAATTGCACAATCTCTTCATATGAAGCGTCTGGATTGATAAATGTCACATCGATGCCCATTTTCTTGAATGTCACCGCAAAAAGGTTGTACGTGCCACCGTATATAGTAGATGATGATAGAATGTGATCTCCTGCCTGACA
The DNA here is from genome assembly GCA_019084435.1 of Dethiosulfatibacter sp. The sequence goes on along the minus strand of JAHRFV010000006.1, from coordinate 6,956 downwards.
GATATTGAGTATCGCCAATGTGGTAGCTGCCTGTCCGGAAGATGCCCCCAATGCACCAACACCACCCTCAAGGAGAGTCATCTTATTTTCGAATTCTAATACGGTCGGATTGCTTATCCGCGAATACATATGAGTAGCGCTTTTTAGATCGAATAAATCAGCCACGTCATCTGAATCATAGTATTGATATGTTGTGCTCTGTACAATCGGAAGCACTCTTGGCTCGCCTGATTTTGGCTTATAGGTCCCCTGCACGCATTGCGTTTCAATTTTATAGTTTGTCATTTGTCCTCCTTCAACTGTACCTTAACGTTTAAAAAAGCCGCTTCTATAAGAAGCGGCAAGTAATCCCAATCTTCTTATCTCCCAGTTTGCACTGTTGGAATTGGCACCTTGCGCATAATGCGTAGGTTGCCGAGGTTTCGCAGGGCCATTCCCTCCACCTCTCATGATAAGTTACAGTTATTTTATATTTTCAATTATATTAAACGCTGCAGCAATTTTTGTCAAGGGCTTTTTGCTACAAGATTTTGAGGGTATACCGATTACATGGAATTTTGTCTATAGAAGCGATGTGACAGTTTAATCGACATCATAAGCATTGCCAGACATAATAATATAGCCAGCAAATGATTTGATACAATCATCATGCCTGATTTTTCGATTGCTTCCAAAATAACCCTGCCCCATGAAAAATCCCTAAGCCTGATGTATAAGAAAGGAATCAGTATGATCAGCATATAGAGAACTCTGGTGATGAGGGATAGCTTCAGATAACCGAATCGATAATAGAGCGGTTGCATAAGGGACACATATATGGTGACAATTAACAGTGAGATTCCAAAAGAAGCAAGATATACGTCAGGATTTTTCATGAGAACGCCATTTGCCAACGGTACCAGTGAAACCGTGGCTAGTGCTATCAAATAGAACACTAGCATCGTCAAATACCTGCTATTGACCAAGGTAATTTGTCTGACAGGAAGACTTTTAAACACAATATCAATCTTATCCTTCTCCTCCACTGACATAACCGTTATGGATCCAACGTAAACAGTAAACAGTACGGATAAGCTTATCAGAATACCAATTCTGGACACATCTACGTTTGCAATGCTGATAAAGCTGATGCCAAAAGGATACAGCAACATCACCAATAGGATTCGATTTTTGAATAGCATCATAAGATCTTTTATTATTAAATAATAGTAATTAGACATGGCTCACCTCAAAACTCTTTTCTCAGATATGCATTAATTGATACCACCCGAGACAGAAAAAGCATGATCAAAATCGTTGGAATCATCACATATCCAACACCATTGGGCAAAGTGTCCGAGTTGGTCGTTGTTATAATCACATTGGAAAAGTTAAACATCATGATAAACATGATCATATTGATGAATTTGCTTTTATTATATGCGTAGATGATGGTAACAGGAACGGAGATGGCAACCAATAATCCTGAAATCACAAAAGAAACAAAAACACCACCCCAAAAACCTGTCACATAATGATCAATCCATCCAATACTCACAAGGCCATAATAGAATCCCAATACAATCAGAAGATTGAAGAAGTATAGTATTAATGCCGAAAAATATTTAGCATTCACAATGTCTTTTCGACTTGTTGGCAGACTATTCAAAACTCTGGTGTAATTGGTGCTTTCATCCAACTGATCCACATAGGTAACCGATAGAAAAACAAGACTCGGAATGATGCGCAGAAACACGCCATTATTCCTTAAGAATACGTCTCCAAAAAACATCAGGAATGACATGAACACAATCTCAAAAGCAATAATTTTCTTCTGCAGGAAAAACGATCTTTGTAATAATTCTTTCATCGGATGCCTCCTACTGTATATACCATAATATCCTCCAATGAAGCTCTTTCGATCATTACGCTTTCTTTATATCTTGTTTTCATCCGATCCCTATTCCCGGTCAGTCCCTCAAATCCGAATGAGTTTTTTCTAAGACCTACCAAATTGGTCTTGAATTCTTCATTCAAAAGTTCTAGTCCACCCTTCACTATAGCATACTGTTCAAGAATGCTATCCTTGTCTGTGCTGAATACCATTTGTCCATCATTTATAAAAGTAACATAGTCTGCAATCTTCTCCAAGTCTGTGGTGATGTGGGTAGAAAACAAGACACTTCTTTCGCCTTGCTCAATGTACTCCTTCAAGATATCCAGTATTTCGCTTCTGAATACAGGGTCAAGCCCTGAGGTTGGCTCGTCCATCAGCAATAGGTCCGCATCATGGGAGAGTGCTATGGCCAACTGGAATTTGATTTTCATTCCCTGTGACAGCTGTGAAAGCTTTTGATTGGGGTTCAGCTTAAACTTTTTTAGATAGTTGTCAAAGGTATCCCAATTCCATTTGGAATAGAAAGGTGCAATCAGCTTGACATTATCCTTGATTTTAAAGGTCTCGTAATAGCTGCACTGGTCATAGACAAACCCTATTCTGTCTTTAATCTTCACCTCATGGTCTGAGAGGTTTTCCCCAAATAGCTTGATTTCTCCTCTGTCTTTCTGTATCAGATTCATAATCAGTTTGATGGTGGTGGTCTTTCCTGCGCCGTTAGGGCCTATAAAACCCATGATATATCCAGGCTCCAGATTAAAGCTTATTTTTTCCAGTGAAAAGTCACCATATTTTTTTGATAGGTTGTTGATTTTTAGTATGCTATCCATTCCAATCTCCTTAGTCTTCAAATAGAATTTTAATGATATTGATGATCTCGTCTTTATCGACTCCTAGCATCATTGCCTGATCGACAATATCTGACAGTTTATCTTGAATTATCTTCAGTTTTTTCTCTTTCAAAAGGGAAAGATTCTGCGGTGCCACATAGCTGCCCTTCCCGGGAACGGTCTCTATGAAGCCTTCCTTTTCTAATTCCTCATAGCTTCTCTTGGTTGTAATGACACTGATCTGGAGCTCTCTTGCCAATCCTCTGATGGATGGAAGCAAAAAGCCTTCCTCCAAAGTTCCTTTAATGATTTGGTCTCTGATTTGTGTTGATATCTGCTCGTATATGGGCTCCTGACTTGCATTGGATATCAGTATTTTCATATTCCACTCCGTTTATACTATATATACTGTTCATGTTCGATATGTACAGTTTAGTATCTAGTTTAAATTTTGTCAAGGATTTTTTGTAAAAAAATATCATCCCCCGTAGAAAATGATATTTTTGATATTTATTCAGTTAAAGATCCTACAACAACCTGCCCTCTTTTAATTACAGTTTCCACAAAATTGTTGCCATGCTTGTATGCAACGTCCTTATAATTGTCAGTATCCCATATCTGGATATCAGCTATTTTATCAACTTCCAGGCTGCCCATCTCATGACTTTTTCTCAATGCTGCAGCTCCACCCAACGTTGTAGCTCTGATTGCCTCTTCCACACTCATCTGGTGCCTTCTGCAGGCCAGTGTTATGACAAAGAACTGATATTCAACCCAGTTTCCCGGATTGAGATTGGTTGCTAGGGCTATCTGCATACCCGCATCCAGCATGGGTCTTGGGTTGAAAGGCAAGGGATGACTGACAGAGAAATCCGTACCCGGTAAAAACACACCAACAACCTTGGCATCTATCATCTTCTTTATTGAGGATTCCGGTGTATAGTTCAAGTGGTCACCTGACATCATTTTCATTTCAGCAGCTAGGTCTGATCCTCCAATATAGGAATAGCAATCTGTGTGTATCTTGGCCTCAAGCTTATAATCCATACCGGCTCTAAGAACACGTTCAGCATCTCTGGCTGTGTAGTAGCCCTCATCCACCCATATGTCGCAGGCATCTGCCAACTTTTCTTCGGCAACCATAGGAATCATTTCATTGATTAAAAAATCAATGTATCTGTCTTTTGACATTTCTCTTGGCCAACCATGGGCACCCAGGAATGTGGCTGAAATGTCAGCTTTGCAATTTTGTTTCAGCTTTGATATAACCCTAAGCTGTTTCAGTTCTGTTTCTCTATCAAGTCCATAACCACTCTTGATTTCAAGAGTGGTTGTGCCATTTCTAATCATTCTATCGATTTTGTTATGGCTTTCCAGATATAGCGACTCTTCCGTTTCCGACCTAGTCATGTCGATAGATGCTTCCATGCCTGTTTTGATTCCACCGGCTCTAAACTTCTCCAATCTCCCAGGAATCAACCCTGCAGCGTACTCTTCAACCCTAGATTTTCCAAATACAAGATGGGTGTGGCAATCTACAAATCCAGGAAGGACAACCTTATTGGAGCCATCAATAACCTTGCAATCCCGGCTATCGATTTGCTGTTCGTAGGCTTCTTTGTTTCCAATAAATATTATTTTTTCGCCTTTAATGGCTATATATCCATTCCGTATCAAGCCCACTAGGTCTGAACTGTTTTCTGATACTGTCAGTAACTGGGTGCAATTCTCTATTACCAAATCCGGCTTGAGCAATCCATTATTCATTTGGCCTAAACCTCCTTTTCAGATCTATGAACCCAAGAACCCTGTTGATACTTATATCAGTAAAGTGACCCAACAACATCTTCAATAGCCTCCAACAGCCCGCCTGAGGCTATCAATTCTGTGGCAATGTCCATATCCTTGTAAATCAGTCTATCCGACTCCATAAAGGTGACCCTCTGTCTCAGTTGTCCATAAGCCTCCTTAGACCCTTTTCCCAATAAATCAGCATCCTTGAAATCCACAGCTTGAGCTGCACAGAGCAACTCAATACCCAACACAGATTGGGCATGCCCTATGATTACCCGTGCTTTTCTGGCTGCAATTGTTCCCATACTGACATGGTCTTCCTGATTGGCTGATGTGGGTATGGAATCAACACTGGCGGGATGTGCCAGCACTTTGTTTTCAGATACCAATGATGCAGCGGCATATTGTGGGACCATAAAACCGCAATTGATTCCGCCCTCCTTGACCAGAAATCCCGGTAACCCGCTCAGTGATGGATTGACCAATCTTTCTATGCGTCTTTCGGAAATGTTGGCATACTCAGCCATAGCGATTCCCAAAGTATCCATAGCGATAGCTACGGGCTGTCCATGGAAATTGCCCCCTGAATAAGCCTCTTCCGTATCTGTGAAAATCAGCGGGTTATCAGTGGCTGAGTTTATTTCTGTCTCTATAACCTGTCTGACATAATCCAAGGCCAGTCTGCTTGCACCATGAATCTGTGGCGTACACCTCAGAGAGTAAGCGTCCTGCATCCTCTTTTCACCTTGTCGTGTTGTAAGCTTGCTGTTCTGGCAAAGCTTTAGAAGATTTTTAGCACACTCGATCTGACCCTTGTGAGGCCTGGCAAGATGGATTCGTTCATCAAAGGCATCTGTTATACCTTCTAAAGCTTCTATAGTCAATGTTGCGATTATGTCGGCTGTTTTGGTGATGACAATTGAATCATAAACCGCAAGACTCCCTACTGCCATCATTGCACATGTGCCATTGATCAGAGCAAGACCTTCTATTGCCTGCAAAGTAACTATGGGTATACCTGCCCTTTCCATAGCCTCCATTCCTTCCATCACTTCACCCTCATACTCCGCCTCGCCCAGCCCGATCATCGGCAGCACCATATGGGCTAGTGGGCATAGGTCACCGCTGGAACCCACCGATCCTTTTTCTCTGACTTGAGGATGGACGCCTTTGTTCAGCATGTCTATCAATGTCTGAACCACTTCAAGCCTGATACCTGAAAAACCCTTTACCAGTGCGTTGGCTCTCAGCAGAATCATAGCTCTTACAATCTCTGTATCAAAGTTACCCCCGATGCCGACTGCATCTGCCACTATCAGATTTCTCTGGAGATCTTCTAACTGGTCATTGGAAATACTTACATCACTGAATTTCCCAAAACCGGTGTTTATGCCATAGATGGCTCTTCCTTGAGTAACAAATTTTTCCACAAGATCTCTCGACTCAATTATTTTTCTTTTTCCTTCTTCAGTTAACTCAACCCTTGTTCCTTTTCTTGAAACCTGAACCACTTCTTCAAGAGTCAGGCTATCACCATCTAAATGTACTATCTGTTCCATCCGTACCTCCCTGGTTCTTCTATCTGACTGCTCTTCCCTTTGGTCCAAACGTCACAAACTCAGCAGGTTGCCACCATAATGGCACCTTGATTGATTCATCAGTCAGCTTTCCTTTTCCGTTTGCTACATCTTTAGCGGTTTCATAGCCAGCCTGGGCATGTCTTACAACTCCAATACCCGAATCTACCGTAAGGGCAGAATCAAGTCTCAAATCTGCTTCCTCCGTGCCGTCGGCTATCATTGTCACTCCGGTATGGACTGCCTCTCCCATGGAGTAATTGGCCTGTATGGCAATGAGGTCGCAGCCGGCAGCACAATTCAATAAAGCATTTAAGTATGGCCAGTCTGATATAAGATCTCCACCATCCTTCATGTTTTCTGACTCAAAGGTTGGATTGACTATGGATCCGGAATCAAGGTTATCTCTCGAGAAGGCAACAGGTCCCTTCAGTTCGCCATTTCGTACCATTTCATTGATTGCAAGTCCGAATTTCCTTCGCTGTCCAAATCCCATATAGCAGATTCTTGCTGGCAGCCCTTCTATAGGCAGATTTCGTCTTGCAAGATTGATCCATCTCTCCACAAGTGGATCTCCCTTGCAGATTTCAAGTGCGAGGTCATCTGTCTTTTTCAGGTCTTCAGGATCTCCTGACATACAGATCCATCTGAAAGGTCCTCTTCCCTCACAGAAAAGCGCTCTGATATATTCGGATACAAATCCCGGAATCGTCATGGCTTCAGCTTCAGTCATTCCAGCATCTCTACACTCTTTTCTGATACTTGTGCCGTACTCGAACACCTCGACGCCTTTTTTGTAGAACTTGTTCATGACAGTCAGCTGTCTTTTCATCGTCTCTCTTGCATCCTTCAGATAGGCCTGTCTAATTCTTGCCCTGT
>JAHRFV010000240.1 GCA_019084435.1 Dethiosulfatibacter sp. | reverse complement strand
TTGTCATTTTTGATTTTCCCAGCAGTGCCCTCATAGTCCACGTTATAAGGCAAGCCTGTGAGGATCATGTTGGCCTTTTTCCCATCCATTAATTTGTCATAGGTGTGGGGAACTGTGCTATCTCCACATACTAGGCGATGCTTTCCAAGGAGCCAATAGAGATCGAATTCTGATTCTGACAGCTCCAAGATTGTTTATTTCATCAATTTTTATCGGGGTGTAGATCTTATTGTTTCTGACCAAGATATCATGGACCTGGTCTGTTGTGACTGCATCCAGTCCACATCCAAATGAGTTCAGTTGGACAAGTTCCAAATCATTTCTTTTTGAAACGAATTCAGCAGCAGCGTAGAGTCTGGTGTGATACATCCATTGATCAACTACTCTAAGTGGTCGATTTGGCTTTTCAAGGTGAGCGATGCTATCTTCTGATATGACAACAAAGCCATATGAATTAATCATTTCGGGTATACCATGGTTGATCTCAGGATCGATATGATAAGGTCTACCGGCCAATACTATCCCTAATAAACCACTTTTATTGATGAGTTCGATAGACCGTTCACCTTCTGCTTTGATATCAGACATATATTTCTCTTGTTCCTGATAGGCTGAAGCAACTGCATTTTTAATCTCCGCTATTGTTATACCTTCGTCCATGAATGTTTGGTGTAATTTGATGATTAGGGATTTTCGTTCATCAAGATTTACAAAAGGCTTATAGAATGCAACTCCCTTACCGGCAATATCCATATTAGCACCGATAGTTTCTGGATAAGATGTCACTACTGGGCAATTGTAATTATTGCCAGCCTCAGAATCCTCTTTGACTGCATATGGAACACATGGATAAAATATTTTGTGTACTTTCTTGCTGATTAGGTCGGATATATGCCCATGTGCAATTTTACCGGGATAGCACACAGATTCCGACGGAATGGTTTCCATTCCCTGCTCATATATTTTTTTTGTGGAATGAGCGGATAAAACAACTCTAAATCCCAATTCTGTCAAAAACGTATGCCAGAAGGGATAATCTTCATACATGTTTAGTACACGAGGAATGCCAATCAATCCCCTATGTGCTTGATCCATCGGTAGTGATTTGTAGTCAAAAACTCGCTTGTATTTATAACTGTACAAGTTTGGTATGTCAATTTTATTTTCATCGCTTTTAACATTCAATATTCTTTCAGGACCTTTATCACAACGGTTTCCTGTTATGAATACCCTGTCATCATTGAATTTGCTGATAGTCATAAGACAATTGTTACCGCACAACCCACATCTCTCCATAGTAGTTTCAGTGGAGAAATGGTCTAGTGCGACGGGACTCAATAAAGTCGAGTATTGACCCGTATATCTTTCTTTGCAAATGAGAGCGGCACCGAAAGCTCCCATAATACCGGCAATATCCGGTCTGACAACTTCACGTTCCGTAATGAGTTCAAAAGCTCTAAGTACTGAATCGTTATAGAAAGTACCGCCTTGAGCCACGATTTTTTCACCGAGATCATCAATTGATTTCAATCTTATTACTTTAAATAAGGCATTCTTGATGACTGAATATGATATGCCAGCAGAAATGTCACCGACTGTAGCACCTTCTCTTTGGGCTTGCTTGACCTTAGAGTTCATAAATACCGTGCATCTCGTTCCCAAATCAACAGGATGTCTGGATTCCACTGCCAATTTTGCAAACTCCTGTACTGATAGATTCACTGATTTGGCAAAAGTCTCAATAAATGAGCCACAACCAGATGAACAGGCTTCATTGAGCATGATTGAGTCAATGACACCGTTCTTTATTTTTAAGCTTTTCATGTCTTGACCACCAATGTCAATGACAAAGTCGACACCTTTTAGAAAATAATCCGCTGCCTTGTAGTGTGCGATGGTTTCGATTTCACCTATATCAACCTGAAGAGCAGATTTTATCAGGTGCTCCCCATAGCCTGTAACCGCTGAATAGACAATTTTTGTATCGTTGTTCATTTTTGAGAATAAGTCTTTCAATGCATTGATTACAGAATACAGAGGGCTTCCCTCATTACTAGTGTAGAAGGAATATAGCAATTGGTTTTGATTGCCTATAAGGGCTACTTTAGTTGTTGTTGAACCTGCATCTATGCCCAGAAAAGCGTTGCCCTTGTATGATTCTATGTCTTCTCGTTTCACACTATGTTGATTATGTCTTTTTTTGAAGATTTGATAATCCTCATCAGACTCAAAAAGACTCTCAACTTCCTTCTTCCGAATCAAGTCATCATTACTGATAGAGCTGATAAGGTTCAGGTAGTGTTCGAAATCTGTCTCTTTAGTATTCTCGGCTGTTATAGCCGCTCCGAGAGCAACAAAATAATGTGAATCTTCAGGGAAAAGTGCCTGATCCGCTGTGAGATTCAATGTCTCTACAAATCTTTTTCGCAACTCAGACAAAAAAGACAAGGGACCGCCTAGAAACGCGACATTTCCTTTTATAGTTCTGCCTTGAGCCAGTCCGCTGATTGTTTGATTGACTACCGCTTGAAATACTGAGGCAGCTATGTCCTCTTTCCTTGCACCCTCATTCAATAATGGTTGTATATCTGTTTTTGCGAAAACACCGCAGCGAGAAGCTATTGGGTAGATAACCTGATGATTTTGAGAAAGTGCATTTAGTCCTTCAGCATCGGTTTTTAACAGTATTGCCATCTGGTCTATGAAAGCTCCAGTTCCACCAGCGCAAGTACCATTCATTCGTTGTTCCAATTGTCCGCTTACATATGTAATTTTAGCATCCTCTCCACCCAACTCTATTGCTACATCTGTATAGGGTATTCTTTGTTCTATGGCAGCTGTTGATGCGGCAACTTCTTGAACAAAAGGAATATTGAGGGCTTTAGATATATCAACAGCACCGGATCCTGTTACGTTTATTTTGATTCTCTGGTTTTTCAATACGACTTCAGCATTCTTAATTATAGTTACGACAGTTTTTCTGACATCAGAATAGTGTCTTTTGTATTCTTTGTGTATAATATTGTAGTTGCTGTCAACCACTACTATTTTTACTGTTGTAGAGCCGATATCCAGACCCACATTGTATAGCAGCTTCATTGTTACCTCCGTGATCAATCACAAATTTCATTAATCAATACATTATACCAAAAAAATTTAATAAATCAATTAATTAAACATTAATTAACGGTTAAAAATGAAAATACACATAATACATTTACTATACATTCCAGATCTTTGAATTATTTGTTTCTTTAGATTGATAATAAAGGCTTTTATGTAGTATTATTATAAAAAGAGCATACAGGAGGTAAAATTTGAAAATTACATATCATGGACACTCCGTAGTGATGATGGAGGATAAAGGTTTCAAAGCGATTATTGATCCTTTTTTAACCGGAAATGGCTTATGCAATGTCACAGTGGAAGATATCAATGAGCTTAGCCATATATTTGTGACTCATGGACATGGTGATCATATAGGAGATACTGTGGCACTTGCAAAAAAAACTGGTGCTTTAGTGATTGCCAATCATGAAATAGCCGCGTATCTAGCTTCAAAGGGAGTAGAAAATATCCACGCGATGCATCTCGGTGGGAGAACAACATTTGATTTCGGTGTGGTAAAAATGACTAATGCAATACACGGATCAGGCATATCAGATGATGGGCAGATGATTGAAGGCGGAAATCCGGGAGGGTTTATCATTGAAGTAAATCACAACAAAATTTATCATGCAGGTGATACCGGTTTGACTTACGATATGAAACTACTTGAAGATGAACACATTGATCTCGCATTCCTTCCAATTGGCGGAAATTTTACAATGGATGTAAATGATGCTGTCAAGGCAGTAAAATTTATTAAGCCAAAAGCGGTGGTTCCAATCCACTACAAAACATTTCCAATTGTAAATGCCGATCCTCAAGAATTTAAGAAAAAGGTAAAGGATTCAGTCGTTATTGTAATTGATTTCAATGAATCTATAGAAATGGAATAGTTGATGAAAAAGAAACTAATACTACTAATATCCCTATTCCTGCTCTTATCTTTTATCTCAGCTTTTGCCAATACAGGTGGCGTGGAAGGCCTGACAACAGTAAAGGGTAAGGTTGTTGAGATAGTGACGCATTTGAAGCCGAATGACCTGAATGCAGGAGAAGGTTCATTGATTCAGGAACAACAGATTGTAAAAGTCAGAGTCATGTCCGGAGAGTTTGAAGGAAGAGAGTATCTCGTAGAAAACAATATGGGTAGTAACGAGTACTATAATATACGGGTTGAAGAAGGCGACAGCGTACTTCTTGTGCTGGATACTACGTCCGATCAAATGCAGGTTTACATATCAGGATTTGCCAGGGACTCCTATGAGATAATAATCATTCTGATATTTGTTTTGTTGCTTCTAGCAGTAGGGAGAATGAAAGGCCTCAAGTCGGTGATAACCTTGTCGATAACTCTCGCGGTCATTTTAAAAGTTATAGTACCGGCTATCATCAGGGGAGTCAACCCGATAATGATTTCAGTCGCTGGTAGTATTATCATCACAGTGTTGACACTGACAATAGTATCTGGATTTAACAGAAAAAGCTTGTCTGCGATTTTAGGAACACTCGCAGGTGTTTTCATGGCAGGTGGAATTGCTTATGTCATAGGGACGCTTTCTAAGCTAACAGGTTTGAATTCAGAGGAAGCTGTCATGCTTATGTATATCCCCGGTGATGTAAATCTTAATCTCAAGGGAATTCTTTTTGCAGGAATACTGATCGGGACTTTAGGTGCCGTAATGGATGTCAGCATGTCTATCGCATCATCGATGCATGAAATTAAAACGATAAAAAATGACATTTCAAAGAAAGATCTATTTAAGTCCGGCATGAATGTAGGAAGAGATATTATGGGAACGATGAGTAATACGCTGATACTGGCTTATACGGGTGCATCGATTCCAATTCTAATTATTTTCACTGCCTATGATATTTCTTTCATTGAAATCATAAATTTGGATGTAATGGCAACTGAGATTATAAGAGCGGTAGCAGGCAGTATCGGGATAATATTATCGATTCCATTAACAGCAGCGATTACAGTATTTACAGATTAACAGGCAACAGTCTATATAATAAGGGGGTATTCTAGTTGTATCAAAAGGAATTATTCAACTGTACAGCTTGGGATCATATCAATCTATGGGGAGTTAAAAACACAGCACCTGAATCTAAAGCGGTAGTAGTGATAACACATGGTTTTGCAGAACATCTGGGAAGGTATGATGCTTTTACAGAAAAACTTCTGGAATCTAGCTTTACAGTCTATCGATTTGATAACAGAGGGCATGGTCATAGTGGTGGCAAGATTGGACACCTAAATGATTTTAATGATTACGTTTTGGATGCTGATCTGATTGTTGATAGGGCAATCCAAGAAAATCCTAACTTACCCATATTTATGATAGGTCATAGTATGGGTGGTTTTATTGCTTTTCTTTATGGATTGAAGCATGGGGACAAACTGAAAGGGCAGGTTTTGTCTGGTGCAGCTACAGATTACAATCAAGAAGTTCAAGGTGTAAAAGGTATACTGATTAAAATAGTCAACCAGATTCTGCCAAACACTTTGATTAAGAATGACTTATCAGAATTGATATCAAGAGATCCAGAAGTTGTTAAGAGCTATAAATCAGATACACTGGTATTTGATAAAGCAACAGCCGGTTTTTACTATCAGTTTCTTATAGCAGGAACCAAATATCTAATTGCCAATAGAAATAACTATACCTGTCCTTGTCTGATTTTGCACGGAGAAAAGGATAAAATAATAGATAAAGCAGTGTCAGAAAAACTGTTTGATAGCATTGCATCTATAGACAAAGAATTAATTATATATGAAGGATTGTATCATGAAATCCTGAATGAACCTGAAAAAGAACAGGTTTTCACAGATGTTATAAAATGGATTGATGCTAGGTGTTAAAAGATATTTATTTAACAAAGCTAGTATGGTATAATTGGAACAGAGAAAAGCTAAAGGAGAGACAATATGTATGGATTGTTCTTGGTGTTGAATGACATCTACAAATTGGATGAACTACATGAAATGTTTTATGAAGAAGAGGTGGGAGCAACTACAATTGACAGTCAGGGAATTGGAAGGGTATTATTGGATCATCACATCGACATCCCAATGCTGGCTAGTATGAGAAAACTGATTGATGGTAGAAAGCCATACAATAAGCTTATCATAAGTGTAATAAAAGATGAGGAAAAATTAAAAAGAGTGACCAATAAAATAAAAAAGGAATTGAATAATTTTTCCGAACCGGGAATAGGGTTTATGTTTGTCATCCCTGTTCTTGAATGCTATGGATCCAAAGAAGGATGCCCAGCTGAATAAGTTACTATTCGATGGTGTAATAAAGAAAGCCTTTGCATTTAAGCAAAGGCTACTTTTTTATTTTTTGACTATTACTGTTTGGGTATTACTGTTCCAATCAATATCGAAACCGAAGGATTCTAGAACTACTCTGATTGGTAAATATGTCCTATCGTCTTTAATGACAGATATTGTGTCGTTATAAACCAATTTATCATTGACCAAAACATAAGGTTTCCCAATTGGAATTTTGACTGTTACGCCATTTAGCATAGCTACAGCAGTATTGCTTTCAGGAATCCAATCAACTTTTGCACCGAAGTATTCAAGTGTTATTCTAAATGGCACCTGAGTTCGATCGTTACTGTCTATGAAAGGGAATCCATAATTATCATCATATTGTATATACTCGTCAAATGCAGTTACATTAACCACACCGCTTAGAGGGTTCGAAATGATTGAATTATTAAGTGCTACTTCGTCTATAATTGACAGATTTAGCTGATTAATCAATTCTACATAAAGATTATCGTCTGTACGCTGGCTTAACTTGTTTAGTAACAGTTCATATGACACAGTTGACACAGGCTTGTTTTCTGTATAGATTGTGTGGGTTTTTCTAATCTGCTCGTCTGTCAACATGTAAAAGTCATGTCTCAATCTTCCCTGTTTGTCTGGTACAGGATCATTGAAGGTTGTATCAACATGAAACCATTGATTATCAACATACACCATGTTCCATATATGTTCTTCGCCGGCATTTCCTACGATAAGCCTTGTTGGTATCTTAAGTTCACTAACCATACGGTGGAATAGAAGAGCATATCCACTGCAAACTGCGGTGCCTCTGTATAAAATATCATAATGTGTTCTGTAGGTAAGGCTTGTATCGTATTCTGAATTTAATACAATCCAGTCATGTACAGTTTTGATTTTTTCATGTATGGTCATATCAGGCTTTATGATCTGGGCTAGGATTTCCTTTATCCTCTGATTTGCATAATCTTCTTGAGCCTTGTTTAACAGATGGCTTGTGCTGAAATTGATATCTAATTTGCCATTATAGCCTGTATACTGCCACTTTAAGGACATAACCGTATATTTTAAATACTCATCAAAGTTGATCACATTGCTCAAAACATTTTTCAAGTCATCTGAGTCACCTGTGTATCTTATGTCAATCGATGTCTCTCTTGCTCTAAGACTGTTTATTATCATGTTTTGGAGTGTATCAAGAGAACCGGTTTCATTACTATAGCCAAATGCATAACTGAATTGTGATGTTATTAAAGTTAAAACAATCAGTATAAGAATTAATCTTCTTTTCATTAAACACCTCTCATGAAATAAGGTATTGTTGTTACCTCATTCATTATTTAATTTGATTTTGCAATATAATTAAACATAAAAAAAATATTAAAAACGGGAACCTTGCAATCATAGCTAATGCCTTAGATCAACGGCTTTGCGTATCTATCTTTCGATAAATTTGCCTTTTTCATTATTTAATATATATTTGTAAAATAAGATATTTAAACAATTGTAGCAATAATTTTTGTGAATGTCAAATTATTATAAAATTAGTCCTTTTATGATATAATAACTAATAAGAGAGGTAGTAAGCTATGAAATTTCCAGAAGATATATACTATATCATGGATCGACTCAATGGATACGGTTATGAGGCTTTTCTAGTTGGTGGTGCAGTACGAAACATACTGTTGAATTTGGTAGTCAAGGATTATGACATCACTACAAATGCCAGACCTTCCGAACTTGTAGGCTTGTTTAAGAAAACTATACTTACAGGAGTTAGGTTCGGAACCGTCACAGTTGTGATTGACTCCAAAAGTTATGAAATCACCACTTACAGAAGAGATTATGAATATCTTGACAGCAGAAGGCCTTCTATTGTCAGATTTTCTGATGAGTTGGAGGAGGATTTAACAAGGAGAGACTTCACTATCAACGCAATTTGTATGAATAAAGAAGGAGTTGTGATTGATCCGCTTAATGGAATAGAAGACATCAACAACAGAATTATAAGAGCGATTGGAAATCCTGATATTCGTTTTAAGGAAGATGCCTTAAGAATGATGAGAGCTATCCGATTAATGTCTGAGATAGAGTTTACAATTGAAAAAGAAACTTTGGATTCAATAACCCAGCATGCACCAAATATTAGCTACATCAGCGCAGAAAGAATTCAAAATGAACTAAACAAGATTTTGCTATCAAGAAAACCTTCAGTGGGGTTGTTTAAATTGCTAGAAACTGGCATTCTTGGCACAATAATCCCAGAAATCATACCGTGTGTCGGTTTTCAGCAGTTTAGCAGTTACCATGATCAAGATGTCTTTAGTCACACGATGAGTGTTATGGATAATACATTTCCCAAAATTGAGATAAGGCTTGCAGCTTTGTTTCATGATATTGATAAACCTAATTGCCTTACAATTGACGAGAACGGCGAAGGACATTTCTATGGTCATCATATCGAATCGGCCAGAATAAGCAAAGAGGTTTTAAAAAGATTGAAGTACCCGAATGAAGTAATCGAAAAGGTCTACAAATTAATCAGGTATCATCCCTTGAAAGAAATAAATATAGGTGATAAGGGCGTGAAGCGGTTTATCAATAAAGTTGGCAAGGATAATCTGGAGGACATGTTCAATTTGAATTACGCTGATATTATGGGGAAATCAACATATAAAGGAATCGGAAAATTGAAAAACATGGAAGAGCGAACTCATGAAATAATCAACAGACGAGATCCGCTTAACCTCAGAGACCTTGAAATCAAAGGAAAAGATATTAAAGAAATGGGGATCAGTGAAGGTCCTTTGATTGGTGAAATATTAGATCGACTAATGACCTTGACCTTTGACAATCCTGAAGAGAATAATAGAGAAAAACTATTGCAACATGTTAAGGAAATGATGAAAGAGAACCCTCTCGACTGACGAGAGGGTTCTTATTAGGTTCTATCAATTAGCCAAGACCTCAGTCCATATGCGATAATACAGCTGAAGAGAATCTCCCAGATCCCTAAACATTTCAGTTCGATCTAGAATATCATCAGATGGATTAAAACCCGGATTATCAAAGAGGAATTCTTCAACCTCATTGATTGCCTCAGTATGAACTGTTGAATACCAGACATAATCTATATTACGAAGTGTATTGTCTTTGTCAGTTAGAAAGTTTATAAACATTTCTGCTTCTTTCTTGTTTGTAGTTGTATTGGGGATAAACATTGCATCCACCCAAACGTTTGATCCTTCCTCCGGGACATAATAGGCAAGATTCTCGTTTTCACCCATAGCCGCTACAGCTTCACCTGACCAAAGCAATGCCACAGCCGCCTCGCCACCAATCATCATGTCTCTGACCTCGTCCACCACGTAAGCTAATACGAGGGGCTTTTGTTGTATAAGGAGCTGTTTTGCTTCTTCCAACTCAGATTCATTAGTTGTATTTAGGGAGTAACCCAGTTTTTTGAGAGCTGCACCAAGTGAATCCCGTTGGCTATCCATCATAAGAATTTGTCCGGAATAATTATCATCCCATAAGAGATCCCAACTGGTTGGAGTTCCCTGAACTTTTGTTGTGTCGTAAAGGATTCCGAGCGTACCCCAGAAATATGGGACAGTGTACTTGCCCTCCGGGTCATAAGCCGTCTTTTTAAAATCTTCATCAATGTATTGATAGTTTGGAATGTTGTCATAATCCAACTCTTCAACCCATCCCTCGTTAATCAGTCTTTCTATCATGTAATCACTTGAGATGATAAGGTCAAAATTTGTTGCTCCAGACTTGACCTTGGTGTACATGTCCTCAGGTGTTGGATAAATCTCATAATTTATTTTTACATCGTATGTATTTTCAAACTCATCCAAAAGGTCCATATCGATATATTCACCATAATTTAGCACATTAAGAACAACACTGTCTTTGTTTTCACCGCTGCAGCCTACAAATGCGAGCAAGAGAACGATTACGATAGTTACTGTGAGAATTGATTTTTTCATTTAATGACCTCCATTATTTTTTTGCCCTTCAACCAGGGCGGATCGTTTATTTATTAAGAACAGCAATATTAGAACCACTGTCAACATAAGCGTGGATAGTGCATTTATAGTTGGCTTAACACCCCTTCTTGCCATGGAATAGATGACTATCGAAAGATTGGTGACGCCTGATCCTGTTGTGAAAAAACTGATCACAAAGTCATCAATCGATAATGTAAAAGCGATTAGAAAACCAGTTATGATGCCGGGCATTATTTCAGGGATCACCACTTTTCTCAAAGCATACAACGGTGTCGCCCCTAAGTCCAGAGCAGCTTCAGTCAGGTGTTTGTTCAAGCTTTTCAGCTTTGGCATTACTGCCAGTATTACAAACGGTATATCAAATGTTATATGGGACAATAACATGGACAAAAATCCCAATCGCATATTTGTGGATAAATACAATATCATCAGAGATAAACCGGTAACAATATCTGGATTGACAACAGGTAGATAGTTTATATTCACCATGATTGCTTTAGGCGTTTTATTGAAATTGTATAACCCTATTGCTGATATAGTGCCAATGAATGTAGCAATCGTAGCGGCAAGAACAGCAACAATGACTGTGTAATACAAGGCTGTCTTTATGTCTCTGTCATTAAACAAGTCAATATACCATTTTAAGGTGAAACCACCCCATGTACCTCTCGAGGTTGAATCGTTGAATGAATAAGTAACAAGTACCAGGATCGGAGCATAAAGAAAAACGAATATTAAACCCATATAGATTTTATGAAGATTTCTCTTTACCATAGGCTTGAACCGCCCCCTTCCTTATCCACATCAAACCTATTCAATATAGACATGGAAACTAGTATAATCAACATCATCATGATTGCAACTGCGGATCCGAAGTTCCAGTCACCAGTGACCAGAAACAAATTTTCAATTAAAGTGCCGATATAAAGGCTTCGATTGCCACCTAAGAGTCTGGGGATGACGAATGAGCTCACAGCTGGCATAAAAACCATTATGATACCTGATATGACACCTGGAAGACTCAGTGGTAATATGACTTTTAAAAAGGTGGTTCTGTTATCTGCTCCCAAGTCATGAGATGCCTCAACCAAATGCTGGTCCATTTTGCTCAAAGCGGTATAAATTGGCAAGACCATAAAAGGTAAAAAATTGTAAACCATCCCGATAATAATGGCTGAATTGTTGTAAAGAAGCCTAAGGCTTGGCAATCCCAGCATATTTAAGAAATTATTGATAATGCCATTGTTCCCAAGTATTGTCATCCATGCGTAAGTTCTCAAAAGCATATTCATCCACATAGGCAGAATAAATAGTAACAAAACTGTGTTTCTGTGTTTAGAGTGGATTTTTGATATGATATAAGCAATCGGATATCCCAGAACCAAACAAAATATTGTAGATACGAGTGCAAGATTTATAGATCTGATGGTTACACCTATGTATAGAGGATCAAAAAACAGTTTATAATTATTTAGCGTGAAGTTAATTGTCTTTATATTATTGACTTCCTTGGTTGTTATACTATACAAGAACACCAAAACAATGGGCAATACGATAAAGATAAACATCCATAGAACATAAGGGAAAGCGAAGAATTTTTGCTTTTTATTCATTCCACACCGCCTTTGACATAATATGAATATCTTCTGGAGTAAACTTCAGACCAACTCTATCTCCTACTTCAGATTGGTATGTGCTCTGTACAAGAATGTCAAAAGTGCCTACATTTACAATCATCTCATAATGAACACCCTTGAATATGGTTGATGTAACGGTGCCTTTAAGATAGCCTTCATTTTCAGGCACCATGACAATATCCTCAGGTCTTAATACGACATGTATGTTCTCATTTCTTGAGAATCCATAGTCTACACACTTGAAGGTTCTACCTAAAAAAGTCACTAGATAGTCTTCATTCATGATACCATCTATGATATTGCTTTCGCCGATGAAGTCTGCTACAAAGGCATTCTCAGGCTCATTGTAAATATCGACAGGTGTCCCAATTTGCTGTATCTCTCCATTGTTCATAACAACAACCGTATCTGACATGGTCAATGCTTCTTCCTGATCATGTGTCACATATACAAATGTTATACCTACCTCTCTTTGCATGTGCTTCAACTCAAGTTGCATTTCTTTCCTGAGTTTAAGGTCCAATGCCCCCAAAGGCTCATCGAGAAGCAAAACCTTCGGTTTGTTTATAAGAGCTCTAGCAATAGCTATCCGTTGCTGTTGCCCACCTGACAAAGAATCTATGTTACGTGTTTCAAAGCCCTCCAGATTAACTAGCTTCAGCATCTTTTTGACTTCTTCTTTAATAGTGGCATCGTTGATTTTTTTGATGCGTAGACCAAATGCAATGTTCTCATATATGTTGAGATGAGGAAATAATGCATACTTTTGAAAGACAGTGTTTATTTGCCTTTTATGCGGAGGCACATTGTTGATGTTTTTACCCTCAAAAAACAGATCTCCTTCTGTTGGAAATTCAAAGCCACCAAGTATTCTCAAAGTGGTCGTTTTTCCACAGCCACTTGGTCCCAAAAGTGTCAAGAATTCATTCTCATTGACATATAGGTTGATTTTATTCAGAACCCTGACATCATAATCTTTAGATATGTTTTTTAATTCGATGATTTTATTGCCCAAGGTGGCCTCCTTTAAAAATAAGGTGGGGTACTGACCCATAGTATTCTTGCAATGTTTTTCCCGGGATTTGATATATAATGATTATTTCTTGTTTTAAAATAAAAGCTCTCGCCTTTTTTGACTTTGTGTTTTTCTTCGCCATAATGAAGATAGATGCTTCCAGATAAAACGAAACCGAATTCTTCTCCTTCATGAGGATGATCAGGCTTGGTTTCACTGAAACTCTCCAGCTCAACAAGTATAGGTTCCATCATGTTTTTCTGTGCATTGGGGATAATCCAGTTGATAGTATATGAACCATCAAATTCTTTGACAAAAACGTCTTCATTTCTAAAAACCATCTTCTCTTCTTCAGCATCACTGAAAAAATTACTTAAACTTGAACCTAGCGATTCCAATAGGTCTATCAATGTGGCTATGGACGGTGATGTCAGATCCCTTTCAAGTTGAGATATATAACCCTTGGTCAGTTCACATCTATCAGCTAACTCTTCCTGTGTTAAACCCCGGCGTACTCTCAGAGTTTTAATCTTTTCGCCGATTTCCATTTTGCACCCCTTTTTTTTATTAAATAAAAAGTTTAGTAATATAAAACTTTTATTTAGCAAGACTATTATACTAACGACAATTTTCAATGTCAATGAAATAAGTGACGCAACAATTTGTTTTTCTAATTTAATTGAAATTTTTAACAAATTATCATAGAATAAGTAAGAAAGAAAAATGAAATCATATGAAAGCAGAAAGGTAGGCGAAGAATCAAATGACTGATAAGAAAACTATTTTTAGTGGCATACAACCATCGGGTGGACTGACGTTAGGAAATTATCTAGGTGCGATAAAAAACTGGGTATCTCTACAGGAATCATATAATTCCATATATTGCATCGTTGATTTGCACGCAATCACAGTGCCAAAAGAACCCAAAGACCTGAGGCGGAATACGCTGGAGGTTTTGGCAAACTATATCGCTTCAGGCCTAGATCCTGAAAAGAACATACTATTCATTCAGTCACATGTATCAGCCCATGCTGAATTGGCATGGATTCTGGATTGCTTCGCTTATATTGGAGAGTTGAGCAGAATGACTCAGTTCAAAGATAAGTCAAAAAAGAATGAAGGAAATATAACAGCTGGTTTGTTCAATTATCCTGCACTTATGGCTGCGGACATATTGCTTTACAATACTGATTTGGTACCGGTCGGGGAAGATCAGCGACAGCATCTTGAATTGTCAAGGGACATCGCTCAGAGATTTAACAATAGATTCAGTCCAACATTTACAGTCCCAGAGCCATATATATCTAAAGTTGGCGCTAAGGTTATGAGTCTGCAGGACCCGACAAGCAAAATGTCAAAATCTGATGATAATGAAAACTCTTTTATTCTACTTAATGATAAGCCCGATGATATAATGCGTAAATTTAAACGGGCTGTTACAGATTCCTTAGGAGTGGTAGAGTATTCGAACGAACAACCTGGCATTAAAAACATGATAGATATCATATCGAAAATAACAGAAGAACCGGTCCAACAGATTGTCGATAGATATAGTGGAAGAGGATACGCTGATTTCAAGGTGGAGACAGCTGAAGTAGTTATTGAGGAGTTGAGACCCATCAGAGAAGAAGCTGACAAGCTGATGAAAGATAAGGAATACCTTCAAAAAATTTATCAGTCAGGTGCTGAAAAAGCTGAAGAGATTGCACGAAAGACATTGAGAAAGGTCTATAAGAAAGTTGGATTCGTTCCAAGATATTGACAGAGCTTAGTTATTTTGGTAGTATTGTCTCAAACATAATACAAATACGTTGAAGAAGAGGAGTAGACATCAAAACTTTGAGAGATTGGGATCCTAGGCTGAAATATCCCATAAGTCAATTGATGTTGAAGGTAGCTTTGGAGTAGATAATCTGAGTTTAGTAGGATTATCCGGCTATGCCGTTAAAGAATCAAGAGCCAATTGGAATTAAGGTGGTACCGCGGGTTTTCTCGTCCTTTAGAGAAGGCTCGTTTTTTGTTTTTGAATAAGCTTTGGGAGGTGTAGTTTGTATTATTTTGGAATGGTGTTGTTCGCATCCGGTATGGTAGTGGTATTTGGTTCAGACAGATTTTTCAAGAAAGGCAAGATAAAGGATTTGAAGTCCTTGCTGAAAATAAAATCTGCTGGATTGGGACTGACAGTATTAGGAATGATTATTATGATTTACAACTATAGATAAGAGGTGATAGATTTGGAAAACTTAGCTAAAGCTTATGATCCGAAAGAATTTGAAGAAAAAACTTATAAGATGTGGGAAGAAGAAGGTCATTTTCATGCAAAGGTCAATCCTGACAAAGAACCCTTTACAATTGTGATACCGCCACCCAACATCACAGGACAGCTCCATATGGGGCACGCGCTTGACCACACCTTGCAGGATGTACTGATTAGATGGAAAAGGATGCAGGGTTATGAGGCATTGTGGCTCCCAGGTTCTGATCACGCCAGCATTGCGACTGAAGTTAAAGTGGTTGAGAGACTAATGGCAGAAGAAGGTAAAACCAAGGATGACATAGGCAGAGATGAGTTTCTAAAAAGAGCATGGCAATGGAAAGAAGAATTTGGTGGCAGAATAACGGAACAGATGCGGAAATTAGGAGACTCTTGTGACTGGGAAAGAGAAAGATTTACTATGGATGAAGGCTGCTCAAAGGCCGTCACCGAGGTTTTTATAAAACTGTATGAAAAAGACTTGATATACAAGGGAAACAGAATTATCAACTGGTGTCCAGACTGTCTGACCTCCATATCCGATGCTGAGGTTGAACACGAAGATAAACCAGGAAAATATTACTATGTCAAATACCCTTATACAGACAAACCGGATGAGTTTTTTATCATTGCAACAACACGACCAGAGACTATTTTTGGAGACACAGCTATTGCGGTACATCCAGAGGACGAGAGATACAAGCATCTAATAGGTAGAAAAGTATTGGTTCCTATCATTGACAGGGAGGTAGAAATTATTGCCGATGAGTACCCTGACATGACAAAAGGAACAGGTGCTCTTAAAGTAACACCATCACATGATCCCAATGATTTTGAAATAGGAATCAGACACAATCTTCTGCAAATATCATGCATGAATGAAGATGGTACAATGAACGAAAATGCTGGAAAATACGAGGGGCTTGACAGATACGATTGCAGAAAAGAATTTGTAAAGGAACTCCAGGAAAAAGGACTGATTCTGAAGATTGAGGATACAGAACATGCAGTAGGAACCTGCTATAGATGTGATACAGTAATAGAACCCAGACTATCTGATCAATGGTTTGTTAAAATGGAACCTCTAGCTGGACCGGCAATTGAAGCGGTCAGAAATAGGGAAACAGTATTTGTGCCTGAAAGATTTGAAAAAATCTATTATCATTGGTTGGAAAACATCAGAGACTGGTGCATATCGAGACAATTATGGTGGGGTCATCGCATACCTGCATATTATTGTAGTGATTGCGATGAGATGATGGTCCAACGAACTATGCCTGAAACATGTCAAAGCTGCGGAGGTTCACACATCCATCAAGATGAGGATGTTCTGGATACATGGTTCAGTTCAGCATTATGGCCTTTCTCTACTTTGGGGTGGCCTGATGAGACTCCCGAGCTGGAGTACTTTTATCCAACTGATGTACTGGTAACAGGATCCGATATTATTTTCTTCTGGATAGTCAGAATGATATTTTCTGGCATTGAGCAGATGGGTGAGGTTCCCTTCAGTCATGTGTTTGTCCATGGACTGGTAAGAGATGCAGATGGCAGAAAGATGAGTAAGTCCTTAGGCAATGGCGTTGACCCACTGGAGGTTATTGATCAATACGGCGCTGATGCATTGCGGTTTATGTTGATGATAGGCGTAACACCGGGAAATGATACCAGGTTTAAGATGGAAAGGCTGGAGTCAAGCAGGAATTTTGCCAATAAGCTGTGGAATGCCTCAAGATTTGTATTTATGAATCTGACCGATGATAATATCAATGAAGAAAAGGCTCTGAAAAACCTAAGGTTGGAAGATAAATGGATACTATCTAGAATCAATAATGAAATAGGCGAAGTAACCAGAAATTTTGAAAAATTTGAACTGGCAATTGCAATTCAAAAGATTTATGAGTTTATATGGAATGAGTATTGTGACTGGTATATAGAATTTGTTAAGCCAAGATTATACAGCGAAGACAATGAAGATAAAAACACTGTAAGATTTGTACTGACAAGTGTTATGAGGGACATGCTCAAACTGTTGCACCCTTTTATGCCTTTTATAACCGAGGAAATATGGAGCTACTTACCTGAAACGGATGAAAGGTTGATTGCATCTAAATGGCCTGAGTTCCATGATGAGAGAGTGTTCACGACTGAAGAAGAGCAAATAAAACTAGTGATGGATATAGTCAGAAGCATAAGAAACATTAAAGCGGAAATGGATGTATCACCATCTAAAAAAATAAGTGCTCAATTTATCCCTGGAAGCAAAAAGATTAAGCAATTGATTGAAGAGAGCAAAAGTTATTTCAAGACACTCACCAATATCGAGACAATAGGTTTTTCGGAAAACAAGGAGAGTCTTGGTGACAACATGGCATCATCCGTTATCGATGGCGTAGAGATATTCATACCGCTTGCTGATCTGATTGATTATGATAAGGAGTTGGAGAGATTAATTAAAGAGAAAGAAAGATTGGACAGTGAAATAAAACGAGCATCAGGAAAAATCAATAATAGAAGCTTTGTTGACAAGGCACCTGAACAGGTTGTAGCTGCTGAGAAGGAGAAACTTCAAAAATATAATGATATGTATGACAAGATTATCGAAAGGATCGACCAGATAAAAAAACAAATATAAATAAGTATTGAATAACAGAAATCAGCAAAGATGAGTCGGACATGTCCAATTACAATGGCTCATCGGTTGCTGATTTTTTTATGTTTATTCGGTTAATCTGGAATCTCTCGTCCTCATGAATTTAAAGAACAGGTAGGTTATATAGACTTTTGGTAAAAACTTCAGAAGATACTTTTTGCTGACCCAGTCCTTTTCGCTAAGCGATATAAAGTATGAAACGAGATTTATTTTATGAATATTGTTGAAATCCAAAGCCTTATAGAGACTTAAAAGTGATTTTCTGGATTCTAGAAAATCTATACTGGATTTTGTCTCCAGATACTTTGCAACAACTGCTTCATACAGCTCTGCGCCACTGTAGACTTTAATTCTTTCAATTTCAAAAATCTCGGCTGCTATCTCAATACACGATTGGAGCATGGATTTGGTAGTTAGTCTGTCATTGGAGTATTCATAAAGTCTTTTTATCAACGAGTATCTCGCTGTTTTATTTGATTCTTCCGAGTCGTTTTGGATCCAGTCAAATATTTCGCTTAATTCATCATCGGTGATGGGATGCAGCAATTCAGATTCCTCATATTCATCTACACTGTGAGAAAAATAATACTTAACACCATACAACTCACCAAAAGACTTCATTGTATCCAAATATCCCATTTTGATACCGTGATTTATCTTCTCCTGATTAAATTCTAACGTGCCTAAGAGATCAGAGGAACTCTGTATTGTATGCAATGTATCGGCACCAACTTTTTCAGCGGTGTATTTTCGGTGGATACCAAAACCTGAAATGTCTACCACAATAATGTCTTTACAACCTGCTTTTATCATAAGTGGCACAGGCACATTGTCATAGACTGCGCCATCAACAAATTTCATACCATCGATGATTGTAGGCTTAAATATAGGCAAAGAAGCACTAGCCATTATATAATCAATCAGTTGACCTTCTGGAATTTCGTCTTTTAGCAGCATAACAGGTTTTAGATCAGATAGAGAAAAAGTGACCAACCCGTAGTCAATGTCAGATGACCTTATTTTCTTCTCATCAAAGTACTGGTGCATCTTTTTTTTGAGCGGTGTTGTATCAAGACCCTTGTCTTTGACAGCTGCAACAAACAATTGCAGGGGACTGTCATCCTCAATCGAAATAAAGTCCTCAATTTTAATATTGGTCCAAATATCATAGGCAAGCTCGAAATCGTTTTGCACGTATAAAGCGCCGTTTATTGCGCCAATCGAAGTGCCAGCAACGGCACATATTTTAAT
>JAHRFV010000164.1 GCA_019084435.1 Dethiosulfatibacter sp. | reverse complement strand
TTTTTTAAACCCGATATTCATTCAACTGAAACAGTTTATGTAAAAATACCTGAGGTTCAGGCAAGTTTATGTACAGGTTGTCGGAAGTGTGTTGAATTTTGCAAATTTAATGCTTTAGCATATATTAACAATACTTTATTGATTTTTGATGAGATGTGCCATTCATGTGGCGGGTGTGAATTGATTTGCCCCGAAAATGCCTTGAGTGAAAAAGATAAGAGCATAGGCAGAATTCAAATTGGCTCTTCAGATAATGTAACTGTTTTAACAGGCATAATGAATACTGGAGAATCCTCAGGAATGCCAATCATTAAAGAACTATTAGGCAATAGTTTTTTGGATGAAGATCTCGTATTTATTGATTGTCCTCCTGGAAGTTCTTGTATCGTGATGGAGAGTATTAGGCTTGCTGATTATTGCATATTGGTGGCTGAACCAACAATATTTGGGAAGCACAATCTCCAAATGGTTCACGAGTTAGTTACACTGATGGGTAAACCATATAGCGTGGTGTTGAACAAATGTGTTGATGGTGACAATCCTTCTGAGAAATTCTGTATTGATAATAACATCATGATTACCGGAAGAATCTCATTTGATAATGAACTGGGCACACTCAATTCCAATGGGATGATTTCAGCAAGGGTTCAATCGGAGTATCAGTCAATGTTTGGATCGTTGCTTCAAGACATACTAAAGGAGGCAAGCCATGAAACAGTTGTTAGTTCTAAGCGGTAAGGGAGGAACAGGTAAAACAACCATTGCCAGTGCATTTATTGGATTATCTGATGCAAAAGCCTACGCTGATTGCGACGTGGATGCACCCAATCTTCATTTGGTAATGAATCGATTAAAAGAACCTGAGAGATCAGATTATTATGGATTGCCAAAGGCTGAGATTAATCCCGAGTTGTGTGTGCAATGCGATCTCTGTAGACAGAACTGCAGATTTGATGCCGTTGATGTAACAGATAAGTATAATGTTGATTTTTATGCATGTGAAGGTTGTGGTGTCTGTCAAGCAGTTTGCCCATCAGGTGCCATTTCATTAAACCCAACAGTAGCGGGAGAACTAAAGCTATATTTGGATGATTCGGTTTTCTCAACAGCTCAATTAAAGATGGGCAGCGGAACCTCCGGTATGCTGGTAACTGAGGTCAAAAAACAACTCAAAGATTCGGCAGACGATGTTGCGATTGCTATTATAGACGGTTCTCCCGGAATAGGTTGCCCGGTTATTGCTTCTGTCAGTGGCGTTGATATGGTTTTGATTGTCGCAGAACCATCAGTTTCAGGTATTAGCGATATGGAACGCATTATTATCACCGCAATAAGGTTCCAGACAAAAATAGCTATTTGCATTAATAAGTTCGATTTAAATCAAAATAAGACAAAAGAAATAGAAAAATATTGCAGTGAATTCAAAATACCCATGGTTGGGAAAATCCCTTATGATCCAATTGTCGTCAAAGTGGTTAATGATGGGAAATGTATTACTGAAGTGGACTGTGTTGCAGGCCGAGCTACAATTGGTGTATTTGAAGAGACGATGAAAGTTTTTAATGATTATAATGACGAGTTAAGGAGATAGCGTATGAGTGAAAACTGTAATGAGGCATGCGACACCTGTAGTGTCGACTGCGCAGACAGAAAAGAAACAAAAGAAGATTTTACAGCTAGATTACATGATTACAGCACAGTTAAAAAGGTTATAGGCGTTGTTAGCGGCAAGGGTGGGGTCGGCAAATCTTTGCTGACTTCGATGTTGGCAGTGACAATGCAAAGAAGAGGTCACAATGTGGCTATACTTGATGCTGATATAACTGGGCCATCTATCCCAATGGCATTCGGCATAACAGGCAAGGTTGCAGGTAGTGAATTTGGACTGTATCCACTCAAGAGTAAAACAGGTATTGATATAATGTCTATCAATCTCCTATTGGACAACGAAACAGATCCTGTTATCTGGAGAGGTCCTATCATTGCCGGGGTAGTCAAACAATTTTGGTCTGATGTTATTTGGAATGAAATAGATTTTATGTTTATTGACCTGCCACCCGGTACAGGGGATGTACCTTTGACAGTATTCCAATCCATTAAAATAGACGGTATTATTATTGTTACTTCTCCACAGGAGTTGGTTTCTATGATAGTATCCAAGGCTGCCAAGATGGCTGAAAAGATGAAAATACCTATCATTGGATTGGTTGAGAATATGGCTTATTACAAATGTCCTGACTGTGGCAAAGAGCACAGTGTTTTTGGGGAAAGCCATGTTT
>JAHRFV010000078.1 GCA_019084435.1 Dethiosulfatibacter sp. | reverse complement strand
TTTTCACAACAGTACTGGTTACGGTGTTGTTTGTTATCAGTAGGTTTATTACAACAAGCTATATGGATATTAATGAGGTATTCATCTTCACTGTGCCCTGGCTGATAACAGGCATATTCACAGCTGCAATATCCGGCATATTGACAGGAAACAGCATCTCGGGCTCGCTGGCAACCATAATCAACTTTACGTTGCCGTTGTCCTTTTTAGCGATTATCAACTACTTTTTTAGAATAGTCGAAGATATAGCTATAGGGTTCAATTCCAGTATTCTGTTCAATACATTCATAGAAAACTACTACAGGGTAGATATATTATACTTTGTCAAATACGTGGAGGATGGTTTTGATTTTACATACTTCATTGTGCTAGCAACAGTACTTGTTATACTGTACGGTTTGATCTACGTATTGGCGAAGAGGCGAAAGCATGAGAGGTCAGGCGAATTAGTAGTGTCTGATGGATACAAAAGCTTTATCTCTATCATCATAGCATCTTTGTTGCCGATTGCATTTTCGAGTATTTTCTATAATGTTGGATTCTCAGGTCGAATCATAACATTCGTTATACTGTTTGCATTGGCATACTATCTGATTAACGCTGTATTGGAAAAATCTTTCAGACTGAATAGATTGACAATCAAGTTATTTGCCGGATTCATGGTGTTCTTTGCCTTGTTTATCATCATTGCGGACTTTGCCACCAATCAGTTTGAGGGCAGACTGCCTGTAGCTTCAGAGATAAGCTCTGTCTATATCGGTTCCAATACTTGGATTTATTCTCAAGAGACCGACGAAAGTGAGTTCGAAGGCAGACAAATATACAGTGCGACAGAAGAATTTATGAAAAAGGCTGACAATGTGATTCTTTATGAGGACCAGCAGACCATTCAAGCGATTATCGATGTGCATCGTGAGGTTATCAGGAATCAAGATTATTACTACAATATGAGCTTTGTCATCGCTTATTACTACAATAATGGTGATGTGCTCTATAGATATTACAATTTGTTGGAAAAATCAGATTACGACGGACAAAAGGATGTTTTTGTCAAAGAACTGATGAATAAAGACGATTTCAAATTGAAGAGGATGCCATTCGTTTATGATGACGGTTATCTCACAGGCTTAGTAAAGCCTAGCATTACTATTCATTATGAAGGGAAAGATGTAAAGAGCATTCCACAAAGCGCCATCGGAGAGTTTGACGTAGAAATCTTCAGAGCAAATCTAAAAAAAGACTTTGACAAATATCTGATGGAAAGCGACAAAAGTCTTAACTTCCTGATTCAATCACCTAATGATTATTATTTCATGGAGCCATACGGAAGATATAAAGTGGATACCACAGAACCATATATTGTAGAAGAAGCTTATTATGTGGAGATCAGTTTCAATGAGGAGAGCATGAAGTCAAAAAACTATTTCTCCTTGAGAGTCACCAAAGCCTTTCCTGAAACATTTGAATACATAGCAAGCTTGATGGATTAAATATTTGTGGTGATTTGTAACAATTAAAAGGTTGTAGATAACATAATCTACAACCTTTAATTTTTAGAATTATTGATATTTATTAGAAACGCAGAGACAGACAACTCAATCCGCCATCAAGTTTTTTATACTCAGAGGTATCAACTTCGATTATGTTGTAACCGAGTTCTTCAATCGCTTTTTTAGTTTTAGGATAACCCATAGGTACGATTACATAGTCGTTCACCCAAATACAGTTGGCAGCGTAGCTTTCATCCTCTGGGATAATAATTTTATTAAAATCCTTGAACATTGAGTTTTCAATAAACTCACCAGTAATCAATAAATTAT
Source organism: Dethiosulfatibacter sp. (assembly GCA_019084435.1). The sequence goes on along the minus strand of JAHRFV010000078.1, from coordinate 9,108 downwards.
TATTCTCAAGATATGACATTCCTGTTTTAAGATGAAGCATTTCTTTCAAATTGACAACAGTACCATCATACCCGTACTTTCTCAGATAACCAAGGAATTGATTCGCACCGTCCTCATTGGTTCTTGCGGAAAGTCCAACATAGAAGAAATCTCCGACCATCATTACATCTCCACCCTCAATAGTTCCAGGCGATTTTATGGTTTCAATATTATCATAAAAACTCTCTAGAGATTGTTTGATAGATATTTCTTCACCCTTTCTTGAATGGGCACCAGGGTTTGTGACAATGGCTACTTTTTCTGTCAGTATCGCTGTATCTTCAACGAAACAGGAGTCAGGGAAGTTTTCTTTGGGTTCGAGGATTGTAACATTAACACCTATTTTTTTAAATGCAGCTATATAATCATCGTGCTGAATGATTGCTTTGTCATAATCAACAGCTCCCAAAGTTCCAGGACCGATTCCATCAACTAGAGATTTCCCAGGTCTTCTAACAATAGCATTTTTAAACATTTGACACCTCCACAAAATTTAATCATAAATTGAATATAATCTAGTATAAAATATGACAATACAAATTATATTATATACACTTTATTATATTAATCAAGATTTAATGAATTTTGAAACAGGAAGTGCTTATCTTTTTATAATTGGAATCATCTTTCTACCAGCATAGGCTGCAACTGTGATTTTGGCAAGATCTCCCGGCAAAAAAATCAGCACAGCAGGTTTTAGCAGCCCTTGAAATGTGACAGCAGCACCGGAAACTCGTGTCAATACAATATATAAATAAGGATAACCGATAAGATAGATAATAGCTGTACCCAATATGCAAGAAAGAAAGATCTTTAAGAAGCCTGGTTTTCTGTCGTTTTCTAATAGCTTTCCGACTATGAATGCTGCAGCAACAAATCCTAGGACATAACCGAATGAAGGGGCGAAGATGTATGAAAATCCACCTGCTCCACCTGCAAATACCGGTAGACCTGCAAGACCCATTAGGATATAAATGATTTGAGATAAGGCACCATATTTGGCACCGAGAAAGATACCCGACATAACGGTAAACAGAAGCTGGAGGGTAATAGGCGCGGGACCCACAGGGATGACGATATAAGCCCCAATAGCTGTCAAAGCTGCGAAAAGACCTGTTAAAATCATGTTTTTTGTTTTGTTTTCCATAGAAACTCCTCTTGTTATTGCATCAATATAAGTGCTAAAATAGATTGTAAACTAAAATCAATTATTATGTTTACAATAATATATCAGAGAGTTTTAATTGTCAACCATTTAAATAAATCAGTTTACAATAGAGGTGTTTATGAAAAAAGAAATTATTGGATTGTTAAATGAAAAAAATGACTTCATATCTGGAGAAGAGATCAGCAATGCTCTTGGAGTCAGTAGAGCGGCAATATGGAAACATATTAAGTCTTTGAAAGAAGAGGGGTATGAGATAGCGTCATTCTCCCGAAAAGGATATAAGTTGATTAAATCACCGGATGTTATGACGCAAAACGAAATCTCAAAATATCTTGAAACTTCATTTATTGCTCGCGAAATATTCTATTTTGATACAATTGCTTCAACTAATACAAAAGCCAAAGAAATGGCTGATAAAGGCGCTCATGATGGAACGGTAATTATCAGTGAAGAACAATCAGGCGGTAGAGGTCGTCTCGGTAGACAATGGACCTCACCAAAGTATAAGGGTATATGGATGTCCATTATTCTCAGACCACAGGTCGATCCAAGCGAGATATCAAAAGTGACACAGGTGGCTGCGGCTGCAGTTGTAAAGGCAGGTCTGCAAATGGACTATGCGTTTTCAGTTAAATGGCCTAATGATATCATCATGAATGATAAGAAAGTTTGTGGTATCTTGACTGAGATGAGTGGTGAATTGAATCAAATCAACTACGTGGTTTTGGGTATTGGCGTAAATGCCAATCTGGAAAATGGCGATTTTCCAGATGACTTGAGAGAAAAGGCATCATCTATCAAGATAGAATCTGGTAGACCTGTAAACAGACAGGAGCTTTGCGCAAATATATTGAATCATTTTGAGGATCTTTATCATAGTTTTATAACCAATAAGCAAGGTATTGAAGCAATTAATATCTGTAGAGAAAAGTCTATCCTGATTGGAAAAGAAGTTAGTGTCATCAGAGGAAATGATACATTTGATGCATTGGTGCTGGATCTCAATGCTGCTGGAGAATTGGTGGTCAGGAAAAAGGATGGAAAAGAGGAGAGGCTTTTTTCAGGCGAGGTTTCTATAAGAGGGAAGAAAGGGTATGCTATATGAATGACTACTTTATGATGGAGGCTTTGAAAGAAGCACAAAAGGCCTATGATATGGAAGAAATTCCTATTGGTGCAGTCATTGTCAAGGATGGGAAAATAATTGGTAGAGGCTTTAATCAAAAAGAAGAATCCTGTGATGCCACGGCACATGCGGAGATGATAGCCATAAGGGAAGCCAATGTAAAACTTCAGGCATGGAGATTGACCGGATGCACGATGTATGTGACACTGGAACCATGCGCTATGTGTGCGGGAGCATTAGTAAACGCCAGGATAGATAAACTTGTGATTGGAGCATCGGATCTAAAGACCGGTGCTTGTGGGTCGGTTTTCAACATTGCTCAGGATAAAAGACTCAACCATCAGATTGAACTGCAAATAGGAGTGCTCGAAGAGGATTGTTCAAGTATACTGAAATCATTTTTTGAGAAGCTCAGGGGTAGGGATAGCAATCGTTGATTATTGATTAAGTCAAATCAGGGCTTAATCGGTTTCTTTTGTTTCAATAAATCACGAAGGCCTTTTTCCTGACCTGTTTTAAGACGGCTGATATTTTCTCTGTGCTTATAAATAATAACAAAATACATCATAATAAGAAGTAGAATTATTGTTGGGTTTTCTCTAATATATATGTTGTACAATGGATAGGCTCCTGTTGATATCAAAGCAGCCACTGAGACATAATTTGTCACGACAGTAATAATGATACAGAAAAATATAAAACCTAACCCTAATCTCCAGTTCATTGAAAGAACTAATCCAGCGTAAGAGGCGAAGCCTTTGCCTCCCCTAAACTGCATGTAAAATGGGAAAATGTGACCCAGGATACAAAACAAACCGGCAATATATTTTAAAATAGATTCTCCTGGAAAAATAAAGCTAATGATTGTGACAGCTAATATCGTCTTCCCTATATCAACTAAGGCAATAATTAAACCAAATCTCCATCCAAAAACGATAGCGGCATTTGATGCACCGGCATTTGAGGTGCCGTGGTTTCTTATATCGGTTTGCTTCAAGAACTTACCCAGTAAATACGAAGTCTGAAAACAACCAACAAGATAACCTATTAAGGCGGATACTAAATAGAGCATTTTGACACCCCCAAGTTAAGTACTAATTTTATTATACTATAGATATGCTATCAATAAAAATAAAAAAAAATCATAATGATTAAGAAATGTTTTAACCTAAAAGCCGAGAAGTCTCTCTCCTCTTAGCCTTTCCTTGCTCATATAGTGAGAGAGTAGGTGGGAGATGAATCGGTTGTTTTTTTTATCCTGTAGTAGTGATATACTATATTCAGTGGTATAAAGTACGAAAGAACCGTGGGGCACACGGGGATAGCTCGCTTATGTAGGTTGTAATCACGAGCAGTACGCTTGTGTTACGACCAGTGCTGTAGCCGTTAGGCTACTCGAACGAGAAGCCCCCACTTCTTAAAGTGGTGGGAGTATGTCACTTTGTTGTATCATATCACAAATAGATTTGAAAATAGGAGGCAGACAATGAAAACTACGAAAGATATTATCGAAAAGACCAAAAAATTCGGAGCAAATAATTACAACCCGACAGAAGTTGTGTTTGAAGAGGCTGAGGGCGTGTGGGTAACTGATCCCGAAGGAAACAAATATATGGATATGCTTAGTGCTTATTCAGCTGTCAGCCACGGACACAGACACCCAAGAATAATCGCCGCGGCTAAGAGACAAATGGATAAGGTCACATTGACTTCTAGAGCATTTCACAATTCAGTTCTTTGTGATTTTTATGAATTGCTCTCAGGATTGACTAATAAGAACATGATTCTTCCTATGAATACGGGAGCTGAAGCAGTTGAAACGGCTATCAAGAGCGCTAGAAGATGGGCAGTTGACGTTAAAGGTGTAGAGGATGGGAAACAGGAAATCATAGCCTGTAGCGGAAATTTTCACGGCAGGACAACTGCAATCATATCCATGAGCTCCGAACCATCTTACAGGCGTGGATACGGACCATTGACTCCAGGTTTTAAGTTGATTGAATATGGCAATATTGACCAACTAAAAATTGCTATCACACCAAACACTGCAGCTTTTATCATGGAGCCTATTCAGGGTGAAGGTGGGATTATTGTGCCTCCTGCCGGATTTATGAAAGAAGCGAAAGCACTTTGTGAAGAAAACAATATACTCCTTATAGCAGATGAAGTGCAAACTGGATTCGCACGGACCGGAAGAATGTTTGCCAGCATGTGGGAAGATGTTGAACCTGATATGTATGTCCTAGGAAAAGCTCTAGGAGGTGGTGTTTTCCCTGTGTCTGCCGTAGCTGCTGACAAATCGATACTGGGTGTGTTTACACCTGGATCTCACGGCTCGACCTTCGGTGGCAATCCTCTAGGATGCGCAATAGCAATAGAAGCGATGAAAGTCATGATAGAAGACGATTATGTTGGGATGGCACTCGAAAAAGGTGAATATTTCATGAATAGACTAAGAGAAATTAAGAATCCGCATATTGTTGAGGTGCGAGGTAAAGGATTGTTGATCGGCATGGTATTTGACCATAAAGCAGGGCCATACTGCGACGCATTGAAGGAAGAAGGAATTCTTGCCCATGAAACTCATGAGACAGTTATAAGATTTGCGCCTCCTCTTGTAATCACCAAGGAAGAAATAGATTGGGCTGTTGAAAAAATAAAAAATGTATTAGACAATAAATAAAACAAAAATTTCTAATAAAATATGTATAATTTGTGGATAACCCTGTGGACACCCATTGATTTATGTGGATAACCCTGTGGAAATACATAAAATCTTGTTGATAAAGCACTGTTTCCTGTTGAAATAGTGTTTTTTGTTTTATCCGAGATTAAAAAAATGGTGTATAATATGATATAATTATTAAAAACTAATCGAGGTGAATTATGCTGAAGCGATATCCCAGTCTGGTGATTGACATGAACAAAATGAGGAATAATGCCAAGGTTATCCATGATTTATGCGAGGATAATGGTATAGAGCTTGCTTGTGTCATAAAAGGATACAATGGCATTCCTGAAGTTGCCGAAGAGATGGTCAAATCAGGTTGCAGGCAATTTGGGAGCTCAAGAATGGAGCAACTGAGAGAGATTAAACTGAGAGGATTGGGAATAGACACACTTTTGTTGAGGATTCCCATGCTTTCGGAGGCAGAGCTGGTTGTCAAGTATGCGGATATAAGCCTAAATTCCCAAAAAGAGGTACTTGATAAGCTGAATGATTTGGCCTTGGAATATGGCATAAGACATAGGGTTATTATTATGAGAGACCTGGGTGATCTAAGAGAGGGATTGTTTGAAAGAGAAGCATTGACTGAACTAGCTGTCTATGTGGAAAATGAATTGGCTGGGATTATACTTGAAGGTATTGGAGCGAATCTAAGCTGTTACGGATCCATTATTCCATCGGAGGAAAATCTAAACGAACTAGTTGCAAACGCAGAGGATATAGAAAGAATAATCGGCAGAGAATTGAAGTATATATCAGGCGGAGCGACAACAACACTACCACTTGTATATACAGGAAAGATACCGGAACGAATCAATCATTTGAGGGTAGGGGAAGGTATAATATGTGCACTAGATCTGCCTCTTTATTGGGATACTGAGATTGAAGGCCTTGAAAAAGGTGTTTTTAGAATCGAAGCTGAGGTGATTGAAATCGAGAGAAAACCAACATATCCGATTGGTATCAAATGTGTCAATGCTTTTGGAGACACACCGGAATACTTTGACCGTGGCATAAGATCAAGAGCATTACTGGGCATCGGAAACAAAGACGTAGGGAGCTATACTAAGATGCTGCCTGCAGAGGATGGAATCGAACTGATAGGAGCCAGCTCGGATCATCTGATTATTGATATTGAAAATGCCAAAAGAGAGATTAAGCTAGGCGATATTCTTGAGTTTGATCTTTTCTATCAGGGAGTACTGTTTGCATCAGACAGGTGCTTTATGAATATCGAATTGAAGTATTAGTCATGCGATACAGCAGTATTGTCGAAGCTGTCTTCATCAGTCGCCCCAATCGCTTTATCGCAGAGGTTTGTATAGGTGACAAGCAAGAGTCCGTGCACGTTAAAAACACAGGTAGATGCGGGGAGATTCTTGTCAAGGGAACAAAGGTGTATCTGGAAAAATCAAATAATTCCAACAGGAAGACCAATTATTCTTTAGTGAGCGCATACAAGGGACCGATGCTGATCAATATTGACTCGCAAGCTCCAAATCAAGTGGTTTTTGAAGCTCTTATAGCAAATAAAATCAGGGATTTTGAGGACCTTGACTTGATTGTCAGAGAGAGAACCTTCGGAAATTCCAGGTTTGATATTTACTATGAAAGAAGCAACGGATCAAAAGGTTTTATTGAGGTTAAGGGTGTCACATTGGAGATTGATGGACTGGCTATGTTTCCTGATGCTCCGACTGAAAGAGGAACCAAGCATATAGAAGAGATGATAAGAGCTGTACGGGCGGGCTATGAAGGAAATATTTTCTTTCTTATTCAAATGGCTGACGTAAAGAATTTCAAACCGAATATTGATATGGACCCTAAATTCAGCAGTTCATTAAGAAAAGCCTATGATTCTGGCGTGAGAATTTTAGTTTACAACTCATATGTCACTAAAGATGAAATCATATTGGAAAAGGAGGGGTTTTATTGCCATGATGATTGAAATCAGTGATGTTTTGCTGAAAGGCTCTAATCTTTCAAGCCCCGTAGAAGTACAGCTCGATAAACCGACAACTGTAGAAGAGCTGATGATAGTGATTGGATTAATACACAAGGATTATAGTGTGTATTTTGTCAATGATAAATTGGTTGAAAGAACTCACATTGTGGAAAATGAGGATCGAATGATTGTGCTTCCCTTGTTCGGAGGCGGTTGATATTGGAGAAATGCTAATGGAGTTCAAATTGAAATATGATTTTGAAGAGGTTAGTTTTTGCGTACCGGAAGAAAACTACATTGCAACGCTTACTCCAAACGAGGTTAATATTGATTCAATCGATGAAGAAGAAGTACGAAGGGCAATTGAGTACCCTATTGGCAGCAAAAGATTGAGAGATATTGTTTTTCCAGGCGACAAGATCGCTATCGTTACAAGTGATATCAGCAGGCCTATGCCAAGTTATAAAGTATTGCCAACAGTTATTGAAGAATTAAAATCAGCCGGTGTTGATGAGAATGATATTACGATAATTCTTGCTCTAGGAATACACAGAAAGCATTCTGAGGAAGAAAAGAGACAGCTTGTCGGCGAGGACGTATATTACTCAAACATTAGTGTTATAGACAGTGACAAAGAGAACTGTATTCGTCTCGGATTTTGTAGTAATGGAACCCCGGTTGACATCTTTGAGCCTGTATTGAATGCCGACATACGAATAGCCCTAGGTAATATAGAGTTTCATTATTTTGCTGGGTATTCAGGAGGTAATAAAGCCATAATGCCAGGCGTCTCTAGTCATCAAGCTATTCAAGCAAATCATATACATATGCTTAATCCTAAAGCGATTGCCGGTAACATGGAAACAAATCCAATACGGCAGGACATAGAGGAAATAACAGATTTTATAACGATACATTTTATCGTAAATGTAGTGCTGAACGATAAAAAACAAATCATTAAGGCAGTAGCCGGTGATCATGTAATAGCACATAGAGAGGGATGTCGGTATCTGGATAGGTTGAACAAAATTTACGTAAAAGAAAAAGCTGATATTGTTGTTGTCAGTCCAGGTGGTTTTCCAAAAGACATTAATTTATACCAGGCACAAAAGGGCCTCGATAATTCAAAACATATCGTTAAAGAAGGAGGAATAATCATCTGGTGCGCTGCTGCAACCGAGGGTTTTGGAGAGTTAACCTTTGAGCAATGGATGATCGAGAAATCCTCGAAAGACATGATCGAAGAGATAAAAAGAGAATTTATATTAGGTGCTCATAAGGCAGCAGCTATAGCAATGATTCTTGAAAAATCACAAATCTATCTTGTATCAGAATTAGAGCCTGAGCTAGTAAAGAGCATAAATATGTCGCCATTTGAATCAGTGCAAGATGCGATAGATGATGCTATTGAAAAGCTCGGTAAAAACTCTAAAGTAATCATAATGCCAGAAGCAGGGTCAACCCTGCCAACTATAATCTAGGTTTGTGATAAAAAAAGGAGGTATTTGAATGAATTACGGATTTTCAGGGAAAATATTGGAAGTGGACCTAACTGGAGGACAAACTAAAACCATAACTGTATCCAATGAAATGATGAGAAAGTACATGGGTGGTAAAGGCCTTATCGGGTACTTTATGAAGCTAGATGATTTGAAATCAGTGGATCCTATGTCTGAGAAGAATGTTTTTTATTATATGACTGGTGTCATGTCAGGAATACCCAACGCAGGAACATCTAGAATTATAATGGGAAGCAAATCCCCTATTACAAAGGGATTTGGAATGTCTGAATCTGGTGGCTTTGTTGCTGCTGAGCTCAAAAAAGCAGGCTGGGATGGAATCATCGTCAGAGGCAAATCAGAGAAACCGATTTATCTATGGATCAAAGACGGCGAGGTTACCATAAAGGATGCAACCCATCTTTGGGGAAAGGGAAATGGAGAGGTCCATGATTTGATTAATCAGGAATTAGGAGATAAGAATATTCGGATATCCCAGATTGGTCCCGCAGGAGAAAACATGGTTCAATATGCTTGTGTCATGAATGATTTGAAACACGCTTGCGGCAGAAATGGACTGGGAGCTGTCATGGGCAGCAAGAA
>JAHRFV010000116.1 GCA_019084435.1 Dethiosulfatibacter sp. | reverse complement strand
TTCGAATCCATTGAAATCATCATCGGTTAAAGCTCTTGTCAGTTGTCTTGCACGGTCAGGTCTGAAATTGAAAAAGATAATACTGTCATCTTCTTCAATCATACCATTCCTATCTGAGATAATCGGCTTGATAAACTCATCTTTTATCCCTTCTAGATAAGATTTTTCAATGCCTTCTACAGGTGAGCCATAAAAATTGCCCTCGGCTTTCGTCAAAGCATCATAGGCTAATTGGGTCCTTTCCCATCGGTTGTCACGGTCCATAGCATAGTATCTACCCATAACTGTCGCAATCCGACCTGCTCCTATTAAATCCATTTCATTTTGCAAATCTTTGACATATCCAGCACCACTTGTTGGCGGCACATCCCTGCCATCCATAAAGCAATGTACATAAATATCTTTAATTCCCTTTTCCTTTGCATATCTGATCAGGTAATAAAGATGTGTATTATGAGAATGAACACCGCCATCGGATACCAATCCCATGAGATGCAGCTTTGAATTATTCTTCAAGGCATTATTGAATGCACGGTTCAGTATGGGATTGTCTCTGGCTTCACCAGTCTCCATGCTCTTTGTAATTCTAGTATATTCTTGGTAAACAACTCTGCCTGCGCCAATGTTCAAGTGACCGACTTCTGAATTGCCCATCTGTCCATCGGGCAGTCCGACATCATAACCACTTGTCTTAACCAATGTGTTGGGATATTTGTTGATTAAAACACTAAAATTTGGTATATTAGCCCTCATAATTGCATTTCCTATGTAGTCCCGGCCTTTGCCCCAACCATCTAGAATCATCAACACAATTGTTTTTTTATTCATCATCTCACCCTCTATCCGAGTAAGTCATAATTTTTAAAAACTCCTCGGGTTTTAGACTGGCACCACCTACGAGTACACCATCAATCTCCGGTTGGTTCATCAGATCATCTACATTTGACGAGTTCACACTCCCGCCATATAGTATTCTTATTTTCTCGGATATTGCGTTGCTATATAGATCTGACAAAACTGTCCTAATAAACCCAAGCATATCATTTGCCTGCTCACTAGTCGCTGTTCTACCAGTTCCTATCGCCCATACGGGTTCGTAAGCAACCACAACATCAGATGCTTTTGAAGCATCCACAAGTCTGAGCCCTTCAACAAGCTGATTTTTTATTATCTTATGATGAAAACTGCCTTCTCTTTGGGCTAGTGATTCACCGACGCACATGATGGGTATCAGCTCATTGTTCAAAGCAGCGAGCGTTTTTTTGCTAACCTTCAAATCAGTCTCGCCAAAAAACTGTCGTCTCTCTGAATGCCCAATAATGACATACTTAACATTCAGCTCCTTAAGCATCAACGGGGATATTTCTCCAGTATAAGCCCCCTTTGCTTCAAAATGCATGTTCTGTGCACCTAGTTGAATTTTTGTCTCTTTAACTAATTTTCCAGCCAAACTCAGCACTGTATAGGGCGTACAAATAACGAAATCCCTATCAACCGATAAGCTATTGCTTATCAGACCTTCAATCAGTGAAAGGCTTTCTTGAAGTGTATTATTCATTTTCCAATTTCCAACTACTAAAGGTTTTCTCATGATACCTCCTCTAAATCTTCTATGGCATCAATACCGGGAAGCACTTTGCCTTCCATGTATTCAAGAGTTGCTCCGCCACCTGTAGATATATGCGTCATCTTTTCTGCTAGACCAGCTTTTTCTACTGCGGCCGCACTATCTCCTCCGCCTATAATGGTTATTATATCTAAATCCGCTAATTGCTTAGCAATTTCATTAGTTCCCTGAGAAAAATTATCAAACTCAAAGACACCCATAGGTCCATTCCAAATCACTGTTTGTGATCCTTCTAAGACCGATTCAAATAACTTAATGGTTTTTTCACCTATATCAAGCCCCATATATGACTCAGGAATTTCTTTGAAGCTAACGACTTGAAAGTCTGACGTGTCTTTAAACTCCTGTGTCACTTTGAAATCCTGAGGTAAAAAAATGTTCACGCCTTTCTCTTCCGCTTTCTTTAATAGCGCCATGGCCAAGTCAACCTTATCTTCTTCAAGAAGTGACTTGCCGACTGGGTAACCGAGGGCTTTTATAAATGTAAATGCCATTCCGCCACCAATCAATATGTTATCAGCCACGTTAATAAGGTTTTCAATAACACCTATCTTGTCTGATACCTTTGCTCCTCCAAGTATAGCTGTGAAGGGTCTTTGAGGTTTAGAAAGCGCACCTCCTATGGCATCAAGCTCTTTACCAATCAGCAATCCTACTGCTGAAGGAAGATGCTTAGCTACCCCAACATTTGATGCATGTGCACGATGTGAGGTGCCAAAAGCATCATTGACAAATATGTCAGCTAAAGAGGCCAGTTCTTTCGCAAATTCATCTCCATTTTTTGTCTCTTCTTTTCTGAACCTTGTATTCTGAAGCA
>JAHRFV010000170.1 GCA_019084435.1 Dethiosulfatibacter sp. | reverse complement strand
TCCTTCATGGATATTGAAACCATATTTATGTAGTGCCATTCTTTTCCATTTTGCAAGCGATTGAACTATCTCAACTCTTTTCTCATATAAATCTTTGACTGTGAAACCCACAGGTCTTTCATAACCATTCAGATTGTCATTCAAGCCAGTCTCTGGAGCTACAAAAAGAGGTGCTGACACTCTAGTCAGACTTAGTTGATCAGCAAGGCTGTTTTCAAAAAAATCTTTAATTTTTTTAATTGCAATTTCTGTTTCTAACACATTGAGCTTTGGATCATAGTCTCTTGGGTATAGGATTTTTTCTGACATTGTTCCCTCCATTTAAATCATACTCAATATTATAGTACAATCATTTGATAATTCAATAATTATTTATTTTTTTTAGTTCAAAATCAAAAATGAGAACAAAAAACCATTGATAATAACGGTTTTTATGTTATAATGATTAGATGACTTACTGGGTAAGTTTATTTCTAATGTTAGTGATTATGCTCAGTTGAAAATCTATTAAATCAATAATTATTCAGTGCTTAGATGCAAGGAGGAACTAAATGGCCAAGGTGATTGGGAAAGAAAAAAACATCGTTTCAATAGAATTTGAGATACCAAAGGATAAGTTTGAAGAGAGTGTTCAAAAGGCTTATCTGAAAATGAGAGGAAAAATTAATATTCCGGGTTTCAGAAAAGGGAAAGCACCTAAAAAAATAATTGAGTTAAATTATGGCAAGGGAGTTTTTTATGATGAAGCATTGGATATTGCATTGCCAGATGCTTATGAAGCAGCTTTAACGGAACTGGAATTGGATCCGATCAATAAACCAAAGATTGATATTAGCGAATTTGAAGAAGGAAAGGATATTGTTATATCTGCTGAAGTGGAAGTTATACCAGATGTAGAGTTGCCCGATATCAAAGATATAGAAGTTGAGAAAATAGTATACGAAGTAACTGAAAAAGATGTGGATGAAGCTTTAAAAAATATGCAGACACAAAATGCAAGGATAATAAACATAGAGGATAGACCAGTTGCATCTGGAGATACAGTCATCATAGATTATGCCGGTTTTTCAGGAGAGGAGCAATTCGAAGGTGGAACAGCTGAAAACCATTCGTTGGAAATAGGTTCGAACACATTCATTCCTGGGTTTGAAGACGGATTAATCGGAAAAAATCTAGGCGATGACGTAGAAATCAACGTTACATTCCCTGAAGAGTATCATTCTCCCGATTTGGCCGGTAAAGAGGTAATTTTCAAAGTTAAAATCAATGAAATAAAAGCAAAGGAATTGCCAGAACTGGATGATGAGTTTGCCAAAGATGTGAGTGAGTTTGATTCTTTGGAAGAGCTTAAGGCTGATACTAAAGAAAACATGATGAAAAAGGCTAGCGACAGTGAGTTGATTGCGAGACAGAACGCATCTGTGGCTGCTTATGTTGAAGCTAGTAAAGTAGAAGTTCCTGATGTTTTAGTTGAAAAAGAAATTGATTACCAAATCAAGAATTTTGAACAGCAGATGAGCATGCAGGGAATCAATATAGAGGATTACTATAAAATGATTGGCTCAAACATGGATGGACTGAGAGATAGCATAAGACCTCAAGCTTTGGTGAGTGCCAAGTCAGAATTGGTGATTGAAAAACTGACATCAGAGCAAAATTTCGATATCAGCGATGATGAGATAGATTCAGAGCTTGATAAATTAGCTAAATCATATAGAATAGAAGAAGAAGACAAATTAAAAGAGTTTAAAGAAAATCTTAAGGAACAAAGTCTAGAATATCTTAAAGGTAATATACAAAGAAGGAAAGCTATTGAGTATATTGCAGCTAATGTAAAGTTAGTCGATAAGAAAGAAGAAACTAAGGATGAAACTGATAGTAACTAACGGAGGTGTATTAAATGCCATTGGTACCTTATGTAATTGAACAGACAGGCAGAGGAGAAAGATCTTATGATATCTACTCAAGGCTGTTGAAAGAACGAATAATATTTTTGGGAGAGCAGGTTAACGATGTGACTGCCAGCCTTATTGTGGCACAGTTGTTATTTTTGGAAGCAGAAGATCCAGACAAAGACATTCAAATTTACATCAACAGTCCGGGAGGATCAATAACATCCGGATTTGCTATATATGACACAATACAATATATAAAACCGGACGTTTCAACCATATGCATTGGAATGGCAGCAAGCATGGGAGCATTCTTACTTGCAGCAGGAAAGAAAGGCAAAAGATTTGCCTTGCCAAATGCAGAGATAATGATACATCAACCATCTGGCGGATCCCAGGGTCAGGCAACTGACATTGAGATTCAGGCAAGAAGAATACTGAAAATGAGAGCTGATCTGAATCGGATTTTCGCCGAGAATACAGGCCAATCAATCGAAAGAATTGAAAAGGATACTGAAAGAGATCACTTCATGACGTCCGAAGAAGCTAAATTGTATGGACTGATAGATGAGGTCATATCAAGAAAATAAAGGAGTGCTGTTATGTCAAAAAATGATGACAAGCAGCTTAAGTGTTCATTTTGTGGAAAGAATCAGGATCAGGTAAAAAGATTGATTGCCGGGCCCAATGTTTACATCTGCAATGAATGTGTTGAGTTGTGCAAAGAGATAATTGACGAGGAAATTGATTTTTTAGAGGATGAGGAATTCAACAATCTTCCTAAGCCAAAGGAAATCAAAGAGTTTCTTGATAAATACGTGATAAAACAGGATGAGGCTAAGAAGGCTTTAGCGGTTGCTGTCTATAATCACTATAAAAGAATAAACAAAACGAAAAAGAATAAAGGTGTTGAACTGCACAAAACCAATATTTTGGTGCTTGGACCAACGGGCTGTGGGAAAACCTACATGGCTCAAATCTTGGCAAAAATGTTGAAGGTTCCATTCGCCATCGCTGATTCAACCTCTTTGACTGAAGCAGGATATGTTGGAGAAGATGTTGAAAACATAATATTGAGACTTATTCAAGCAGCTGATTATAATATTGAGACTGCCGAAAAAGGCATCATCTATATTGATGAAATCGATAAGATTGCCAGAAGAGGTGATAATCCTTCTATCACTAGAGATGTCAGTGGTGAAGGTGTACAACAGGCATTGCTGAAAATCCTTGAAGGTACGGTTGCAAATGTACCTCCACAAGGCGGTAGAAAACATCCACACCAGGAATTTATACAGATCGACACAACGAATATTCTGTTTATTCTTGGGGGTGCTTTTGATGGCTTGGACAAGATTATTCAAAAGAGAATTGGGAAAAAAGCAATGGGATTTGGCTCTGATGTGAGTAGTAATAAAGAAAAATCATTTAGTGAGATGATCGCTCATGTAGAACCCCAAGACTTATTAAGATATGGACTGATTCCTGAGTTTGTCGGGAGAATGCCCATGATAGTAACACTGGGAGAATTGGACGAAGATGCATTGATTCAAATTATGACACCAACCAAAAACAGTCTACTGGATCAATACAAGGAGCTGTTTAGAATTTATGGTGTGGAGCTTGAGATTGAAAAAGGAGCTATAGAAGCTATTGCAAAACAAGCAATCCAGATTAAAACTGGCGCAAGAGGCTAAAGAGGAATTCTGGAGAAGGTGATGACAGAGATTATGTATGAAATTCCTTCCAGAGATGATATAGAAAAGTGCATAATCACTAAGGAAACCATACTAAACAGTATGGAGCCTACATTGGTGCTAAACTCAAAAGCTAAAAAGAGAAAAGACAACAACGATGAAAACATTTTGAAAAATGCCTGAAATAAGGCATTTTTTCAGTTGAATTGGTCGATAAATACTGATACAATGACAATGCAAAAAATAAATAGATTGGAGTCGATGAATATGACAGTAA
Source organism: Dethiosulfatibacter sp. (assembly GCA_019084435.1). The sequence continues at coordinate 1,878 of JAHRFV010000170.1, read as the reverse complement.
GTTATAGCGTTAACAAAAGAACATTACCTTTGATTCCTTTAAGAGGTATGCACATATTCCCCGGAATGGTAATTCATTTTGACGTGGGAAGAGAGAAGTCTGTCAATGCTTTGGAAGAGTCTATGATTAAGGATTCTATGATTTTTCTGACAGCACAAAAGGATGCAAATATCAACAATCCTGACCTTGATGATTACTATAGCTTTGGGGTGGTCTGCAAAGTAAAGCAGATGCTTAAAATGCCTGGAGATAATATAAGGGTTTTGGTTGAGGGATTGAATAGAGGAAGAATAATTGAAGTACTTGAAGATGAAGATTCTTATATAAAAGTTGCAATAGAAGAATACAATTATGTGGAGGATAGCTTATCGATTGACGATAAGACTGATGCCATGATGAGAGTTCTCAAAGATTCTTTTGAGGATTATTGCACTATCAATACTAAGATTCCCGACGATGCAATAATTTCAGTCAATGAGATTGAGAATCCAGAACGATTGACAGATATAATAATCTCCTACATATTCCTCAAGCCAGGACAAAAACAAGACCTTCTGGAAACATTAAATCCTTTTGAGAGATTGGAGAAGCTTGAAGTACTGATTAGTCAGGAAATAAAGGTTATAGAATTGGAAGAATCAATTAGTCAAAGAGTCCGCAAACAGATCAATCAGTTTCAGAAGGAATATTACCTAAAAGAACAGATGAAAGCGATTCAAAAAGAGCTAGGTGAGGATTCTGATATTATCAGCGAGGTTGAAGAATATTTTGAAAAGATCAAAAAAGCTAAAATGCCTAAGGAAGCTAGAGAGAAAGCCGAAAAGGAAGCAGAAAGGCTGATTAAAATCAACATGTCTTCACCTGAAGCAGGCGTCATCAGGACGTATCTGGATTGGCTGATTGATTTACCATGGAATAAATCAACTAAGTATAACAAGGACATATCTTTCGCTCGCAAGGTGTTGGAAGAAGACCACTACGGATTGGAAGACGTTAAAGAAAGGATTCTTGAATTTTTAGCCGTCAGACAACTTAATGCCAGAATGAAAAGCCCTATAATTTGTTTGGTCGGTCCTCCTGGAGTCGGGAAGACTTCCATTGCCAAGTCTATCGCGAGAGCTCTAGATCGTAAATTTATCAGAATGTCTCTAGGCGGAGTCAGAGATGAAGCTGAAATAAGGGGCCATAGAAGAACATATATAGGCGCAATCCCCGGAAGGATTATAAGCAACATAACTAAAGCCAAATCGAATAATCCAGTCTTCTTATTTGATGAAATTGATAAACTGGCAAGTGACTTTAGGGGTGATCCGGCTTCAGCATTACTGGAGGTTTTAGATCCGGAACAGAATAATTCATTTACAGTATTATCTGGAAACATCATTTGACTTATCAAAAGTCATGTTTATAACGACTGCCAACACGACTTCCACCATACCCAGGCCATTGCTTGACAGGATGGAAATTATTGAGATATCCGGATACACAGACGAAGAAAAACTGGAAATAGGGAACAGATATTTATTGCCAAAACAATTGGAAGAGCATAATTTGACCAATCAGCAGGTGCGAATATCCGAAAACACCTTGATAGGTATTATTCAAAAATACACGAGAGAATCCGGTGTCAGAAGTCTGGAAAGAAAAATCGGTAGCATAATAAGAAAATCTGCAGTCAGGATTATTGAGCAGAACTTAAAATCAGTCACCATAACGCAAAAAAATCTGGAGAAGTATCTGGGAATCCCTAGATTCAGATACGATGCAGCTAATATTGATGATGAAGTAGGTGTGGCCACCGGATTGGCATGGACAGCTGTGGGTGGAGAAACACTGTTTATAGAAGTGAACCTTATGAATGGTGACTGATTTTAAGTT
>JAHRFV010000109.1 GCA_019084435.1 Dethiosulfatibacter sp. | reverse complement strand
ATAGATCCTTCCAAGGACTTATCAATGCGGGAGGTCTATGGATTGGATAAACGTCTAAGCGAGTAATTGGTGGCTCAGTAGTTCCGGACATGTGGCTCATGCCACACCGGAACTGCGGCTCTCCCGCACAAGAATATACACAAGTCAAAATCTATATGAAGTAAATAAAATCACAAAATATACCCCATATATACTATTGATATGTCTCCAAAAATAGTTAATAAAATTAGAAAATAGTATATATAGCTCAATTTAAAAATCTCATCACATAACAAAAAGACCTCAAATCCTTTATCAATATAGGTTTACAAGGTCTATACTTCTTATCTCTTTTCCAGCATTACTACCGTCTCAACGTGCCCAGTGTATAGAAAAGTTTGAACACAGCTTAACAGTTCTTTACACACAATTACGTACAACGAAGTAAAATCAAGGGTTTTAAAGGATACTCAATATCATTACATTATATATTGTTACCTATAATGTATTTATCAAAATTTCTGCAATGTAGGAAAAATGTAGGAAGTTCCTACATTATCATTCCTTTTCTTTGACAATATTAGCACTTTAAATCCAACAGTATTGTTTACCATTACTTTTTATGCAAAAAATTCCTCATTGACAAACACACATTTAAATTATTTCATCAAGCTATCACTAGTTGTTACAATTCTAGTGTAACAGGATAAACACTGCCACTCAATTCCTCCATAAGTTTAAATCAAAATAACTGTTAATTAACACTTATTGAATATTTTTCAATTAAAAGACGATATCCAATATCAGATATCGCCTTTCATTACTATCATTATACCTGAATACCCACACAATTAATACTGTATCCATATTTAGTTAATTGTTCAATTGTATACGGTAAAATAAATTTGAACAAACCGACTTTAAAATCGCTAATAGCATCGTACAATATAGTCGTAACCCAGCCTATTCTTGGCAGCTAATTTACTACTATCTTTGAATCTGATTCCGACTAGTTGTTTTTATTATACTCCAGTTATAGATTGAAGGAATAATCCTACTGCGATACCTATATAATTACCTAAAGCTGCACCTATTGCACCAAGAACTATCGCTGTAGACATAATAGAATTCCATTTAGCACTTCCCGCCATTGACGCAGCCATTACACCATTTCCAATAGCTGCTACTATTGATATGAATACATACTGATATTTAATTTTGAATATTTTACAAAGGATAACATGTAAAAGTAAAGTCCCAAGAAGGATTGCAGCACAATAAAGAATGATTACAGGAGCACCTTGTAAAAAGTCTGAAATATTAATATACATTCCCATAACTACAAAGAATATCATTGCTATAAAATATCCTAAATCAACATTGCCTTTTATCTCTCTAACTGCTTTAAATTGAGCAGCTGACAAAGCAATAGTAGTAATTAATATAATCTTTAAAGAAGATGCACCACTTGATATAACTGTTGCTAATTGAATAATACCAAAAGCTACTGCAAATAACAATGCAACATCAAGTATTGCCCATTCTTTCTTCCCAAAAACTTCTTCTCCAGATTCTCCTTCGAGTTCTTTGTCGGTTAGTGTATGAGGCCAAAACTCATTGAATTTTTTCGACTTTTTCATAAATGCAGGTACAAACATTAAAAAGATTAAAAGAGGAAGCCCAATAACATAATCAGCAGCATTAGCTTGAGCAAAAGCTTCTGCTGAAGCATTTAAACCTATCCCTATAGCCGTTAAATTTGCACTGCCACCTGTATATGTTCCAACAAACATTCCCGCAATTTTACTACCTTCTGCTATCTTGGGAACGAAAAACATTCCTGTGACTACTGTCACTATAGATACACTTAATATTGCAAAGAACATAGCTAATAGGGGTTGTTTAGAGAGTCGTACCCAATCTTTTATATTTACATTTAATAACATCATAGTAAGTGAAATAGGTACTGCATATTCAAAAACTACACCGTAAAAATCATGCCAATGAGGCATAATACCAATATTTGATACTAACATACCAATAAGTATTGCTGGAAGTGTTGCACCAAATACTTGAAGTTTTTCAACCTTTTGTAATAAAAAGGCTATAGCGACGATAGCAGTTATAACTGCTATTACTCCGCCTTGACTTGAAACTAATGAATTCATAATAATGCTCCTTATAGAATATATTTAGGTTAATAATGGCAACCTATAATCCATTATTTGTTACAATTATAATGTTTAGTTTCTACGGATGATTTTCAATTAATTATTTTAATACAGTTCTAAAAACTCTTAAAATATTTTTCCCTGCTAAGTTTTGCATATCATTAAGATCAAAACCTTGTTTATGTAAATTTTGCAAAATAAGTTTAATGTCATAATATCCGTTAAAAGTATCAAAAACTGCACCCTCTATTATTTTAATATCTAAAGAGTACTTTAATATATAATCACATAAATCAAAACCAAAACCAATACAACTACTTCCCAAGGTGTCTTTCACATATTTAATATGTTTAATATACTGCAAAACATTAGCATTTTCTATGTTATTGTGAGATACCAACATGCTATTAGCATTAAAACATATAACACCATTTTTTTCGCAGATAGCTTTTATTTGTTCATCTGATAAGTTTCTTGGAGTGTCTGATACACTTCTGCAATTTGAATGAGAAGCAATAACAGGATTTTTTGATATATCTAATACATCCCAAAACGATTTTTCATTTAAATGTGTAACATCTATAATCATTCCTAATTCTTCTGCTTGTTTTACAAGTTCAACACCAAATTCGGTTAGTCCGTATCCAATATAATTATAATCATTATATTTACATCCATCTGCTGCACTATTTCCTCTGCTCCAGTTGATTCCTACCATTCTTACGCCTAATTCATAGAATGTTTTTAAAAGCCTTATGTCACGTTGTAATGGTTCTATTCCTTCAAAAGAAAGCATTATCCCAATTTTATTTTCTTGAATAGCCATTAAAATGTCATTATATTCCTTAATAATAATTATTTCACCATTACTTTCTTCCACTTCACTGTAAAGGCAACTTATTTGAGCCATAGCTTTCCTAAGAGCACCTTCTGGAATGTATTCATTTTCAATATAAAGTGAAGAAACTACAATATTGATACCTCCTGCTTTAAATCTTGGAAAATAGTCTTCTACTATTACATTTTTCCGACCTAATTTTCTTTGTATTTCTACATCAAAAAGCAAATCTAAATGACAATCTACTACAATATTTTCTTCTAAAAATTTTTGTATATCCATGTTATATCTCCCTAATCATATTAAGAATCCATTTCTAAAAGGATCTTTTTTATTTAGTATAAATTCATGCGTTCCTGTAATAAATGCCTTCCCTCTGATTTCGGGGATAACCGCATCTAAATTTTCAATTTTGATTTTTTCTGTTATCCTACCAATAAAAGAAGTTCCTAATATACTTTTGCATGTTATTAAACTATTAATTTTAATCAAATTTTTATGATGCATGAGGGCCATTACACCGCTAAAGCCTGTTCCACAAGGCGAACGATCTACTTGCCCTTTTCCAAATACAACACAATTATTTATTTCATTACTTCGATTTATATCATAAAATTGAACTAAATCGATATTTTTTCTATGCTTTTCTAAAGGGTGGTGTAATTTAAAACTACTGTTTAATATTTCTTTGATTTTCATACCATCGGTGACCAGTTTTTTTAAGTTTTGCTTGTTCATTTCATAGGGAAGTTGATGTGCTTTTACTAAAGCAAAAAAATTTCCGGAATATACTATATCAATATTTAATTTGCCTAAAAATGAAGTGTTTATTTCATAATTAGAAGCATAAACAAAAGCAGGCACATTAGTAAATGATACCTCTTCAACTTTTTCATTTAATATTTTCAGTTTTACTTTGATTAACCCTCCAGGTGTTTCAATAATTAAATGATTATTCTCACCAGCTTTGTTAATAATATAATTTTGTTCCCAAATAATTGTTACACTTCCTATAATTCCATGACCACACATATCTAAATAACCATTAGTATCCATAAAAAACAGTCCTACATCTGCTTCAGGGTTTGAAGTAGTACACATAACTGCACCAAACATGTTATCATGTCCTCTAGGTTCATGAATTAAAGATTTTCTAAGATAATCAAAATTTTCTTTGAAATATTCTCTTTTTTCGTATACAGTATCTCCTTTTAAATTTAATTGTTCTGATGATATTAACCTAATAGGTTCTCCGGCGACATGTGCATCTGTTGCAATGATTTTATCCATATATTTATTCATATGCATCCTCCTTTAAATGTAGTAGATGCAAATAACATGCCAATAAGAAAAAATATAGAAAAAAAACATATCTTTTATGGAATATACTATTATACTTAGCTTTAGAGAAGGCTTATGTTATAATAGTTTTTTTAAAAAAGTGAAAGTTTTTTGATTTGAAAAAATATATATACAAGAAATGTTTTAATAAAACAAAATAATGTCTAATTTTAGACATTATTCCATTATTTCATCTGGATTAGTTCGCCAAAATTAAACACATGTCTAATTTCGGACGTTATTCTGTAATTCTTGTTTCTAAAACAATATTATATTTTTTCAATTTATAATATAAGGAAGTTCGAGGTATATTGAGAAGTTTAGTTGCGTTTGTAATATTGCCACGTGATATAGTAAGTGCTTGAATTATTGTTTCTTTTTCGGTTTCTTCTATTTTATTCTTTAAATTTAAATTAGTGATAGTATTTTTTTTATTATGTATTATATTTTTACTATTAAGTATATATTCAGGAAGAAAACTAGTATTAATAACATTTCCTAAATCTTTTTTTTGTAATATGATTACACGTTCAATTACATTTTTCAATTCTCGTATATTGCCCTCCCATTCATAATTAATTAAACCATTCAAAAATTCTTTTGAAAGAACAGGTATATTTAATCCGTATTCCATACAAAAAGTTTCAATAAAATAGTTAGTTAATAATTCTATATCATCTTTTCTTTCTTTCAAAGATGGAAGTTCTATAACAACAGAGTTTAATCTATAATATAAGTCCTGTCTAAAAAGTCCTTTTCTTACTGCTTCTTTAAGATTCTTATTTGTTGCTCCAATTATTCTAACATCAACTTTAACATCTTTATTGCTTCCTAATCGATTCACAATATTAGTTTCTAAGACTCTGAGAAGTTTAGGCTGCATATCTAAAGGCATATCTCCAATTTCATCTAGAAATAAGGTTCCCCTGTCAGCTGCTTCTATTTTACCTATTTTACCTTTGCGCTGTGCTCCTGTGAATGCACCTCCTTCATAACCAAATAATTCACTTTCTAACAAATCTCTTGGTATAGCACTACAATTTAGTGGAATAAAAGGACCTTTTCTTTTGCTCTCAGTATGTATAGCCCTGGCTACTACTTCTTTTCCTGTTCCACTTTCTCCTAATAATAGTACGCTTATATTTGAATATGAAATATCTTTACATAATTTTAAAACTTTTTTAAAAGAATCATTTGTTCCAATAATTTTGGAAAAAGAATATTTGCTATGATTAATAGCATTTATTTCTTCTTCTAGTAATTTAATATTATCTTTTGTTTTTTCTAAGATAGTTTCAGTTTTTATATAATTAGTTATATCCTTATCAATACTTATTCCACCAATGATGTTATCTTCATGATCATATAATGGTACTGCGCTTATTACTATATAGTAATCTTCTTTAGGATTATTATATACATCTTCATATGCTTTTTGCTCTTTAATAACTTTAGGAAGTAATGCTTTTGGGAAAAATTTTGTAACATGCTTGCCCACTATTTCTTTTTTTAATATTTTATAAAATTTTTCTGCAGCAACATTCCAATATTTAACCATACAATTTTTATCAACTATGCAAATTGATATATTAATCTTATCCAAAGCAGTTTTTAATAAAGAACTATCTATATTGTCAATATTCATTGCTTTATCATCTCCCCATTCATCCTTAGCTTTCCTTCCATTTAATCGCTAAATCGCCGTTTTTCATTTTCAAAAAACTTTGTTATCTCTTCCTTAAATAATAAAAGATAATATCTAAATAATATTATACATTATTTCCTTTTGTCTCTCAAATAAACACCTATGATTGGTTGCGTTAGTTTACTGTAGGAAAAAGAAGAATAGACTGCTCCCTCTTGTTAAGATAGATTTACTGATTTTCATTTTAGCATATTTTAACAAGAAAGTGTGACGGTTTTTCCTACAGTAAACTAACGCAACCAATCATAGGTGTTTATTTGAGAGACAAAAGGAAATAATGTATATTATTATTTAGATATTATCTTTTATT
>JAHRFV010000095.1 GCA_019084435.1 Dethiosulfatibacter sp. | reverse complement strand
CCATCATTTTCAACTAATGCATTTTTACAATCTAGCATTCCTGCTGCTGTAATTTCTCTTAATTCTTTAACCATTGCTGCTGTTATATTAGCCATTACGACCTCCTATTAATAAAAGGTAAGTCAGTCAAGGGATTAGATCCCTTTCCCCTTACCTTAATTTTTGTGCTATATTTTATAATTCTTCTGAAAATTCTTCGTCTAGTACTTCCTCGTCCAGTTCTTCAGCAGATACGTTATCTATCATCTGCATACCTTGTCTTGCTTCAATGACTGCATCTGCCATGGTTGCTGTCAATAGCTTTACAGCTCTGATAGCATCATCATTGCCAGGAATAACGATATCGATTTCGTCTGGATCGCAGTTTGTATCAACTATAGCTATGATTGGAATCCCCATGATTTTAGCCTCGCTGATAGCGATTCTTTCTTTCTTGGGATCGACGATGAACATAGCACCAGGTAATTTGTTCATATTCTTGATTCCACCCAGAAATTTTTCAAGTCTTTCAGCTTCATGTCTCAGCTTTATAACTTCTTTCTTAGGCAACATGTCGAATTTTCCGTCTTCTTCCATCTTTTCCAGTTCATGCAATCTGTCTATTCTACTTCTTATGGTTTTGTAGTTTGTCAACATACCACCCAACCATCTTTGGCTTACAAAATGCATTTCGCATCTTTCTGCCTCTTTCTTTATTGATTCCTGTGCCTGCTTTTTAGTTCCGACAAATATAATTTCGTCGCCGTTTGCCACTACATCCTTGACAAATGCATAAGCCTTGTCAATCAATACAGTCGTCTTCTGTAAGTCTATGATGTAAATACCATTTCTTTCAGTGAAAATGTACTCCGCCATCTTTGGATTCCATCTTCTTGTCTGGTGTCCGAAATGCACCCCTGCTTCCAGCAGTTTTTTCATACTTAATACTGACATTGTATTCCTCCTTTTTAATCCTCCAATTGAATCATCTTTCTATAGGACCTCTTTCGAGGCAAGTCTATAAAAATTATCAACTGTGTGTAATTCCTGTAGTAGTATATCATAGGTTTTATGGCTTGTAAATATTATTTTTTGCAGTCTTTATTCGTACAAACAGGTTCTCCGCCATCGGATTTATTGTCTAACACTTTCAATTCCCCGCATGATTCACATTTTTCTGCAACAGGTTCTTTCCAGGAAGTGTAGTCACATTTAGGATAGTTGCTACAGCCATAAAACTTTCTACCTTTTTTGGTTCGCTTTTCAACGACATCTCCATTGCATTTTGGACACTTAACATCCAATTTTTTTACGATTTGTTTTGTATTTTTACAATCCGGATAATTGGGACATGCAAGAAAATCACCATATCTTCCTCTTTTTACAACCATGTTCACGCCACATTTTTCACAAATCTCGTCACTTACCTTTGGTTTGTCAGGTTTGTCACCGAATGTCATGGTATTTTTACATTCAGGATAATTAGGACATGCAAGAAACTTCCCAAATCTACCTTTCTTAACAATCATATTGGATCCGCATTTGTCACAAATCACGTCAGTTGTTTCATCTTCCAATTCAACTTTTTCAATCTTTTTGTCTGCTTCGCTCATTGCAATTTCAAAATCTTTGTAGAACTCTCTAATAATCTCTTTCCATTGATGATCGCCTGTCTCGATATTGTCGAGCTTATCCTCTAAGGCTGCTGTGAACTTCTCGTTGATAAATTCACCGAAATGCTCTACAAGCAATTCAGTTACAATAACACCAATATCTGTGATATAAAAATGGCCCTCTTTTTTTTCTACATAGCCACGGTTTAGAATGGTGGAGACAGTCGGTGAGTAGGTGCTTGGTCTTCCGATACCCAGTTCTTCCATTATTTTGACCAGAGAAGCTTCGTTATATCGAGCAGGTGGATTGGTGAAGTTCTGCTTTTCAACCAATTTTTTCAGATCGATAGAATCTCCTTCAGTCATATCTGGAAACTCAATTAACTTTTCCTTAACGGGTGTCACTTTCATGAAACCATCAAATAATAAGCGCTTACCTGTATACCTGAATGCGTAATCAGCCACTACTATTGTAATGCCAATATTCTCAAATTCAGCAGAGGTCATCAAGGAAGAAATGAACCTGTTCCATATCATCTTGTAAAGCTTATACTGGTCATTGGACAGAGAGGCCTTAATGGAATCCGGTGTTTTTAAAGAATAGGTAGGTCTTATGGCCTCATGAGCATCCTGGCTGTCGCTCTTTTTCTTTTTCTTATAAACCCTGTCAAGTTTTAGGTATTTATCACCATATTTCTCCTTGATAAATCCAGCCGCTTCAGCCTTTGAATCCTCTGAAACCCTTATGGAGTCAGTTCGAATATACGTAACCAAGCCTGTTGTGCCTTCGCCTTTTATATCAATGCCCTCATAGAGTTGCTGTGCTATCATCATTGTCTTTTTTGTTGTGAAGTTAAGATTTCTGCTGGCGTCTTGTTGTAAGGAGCTTGTGGTATACGGTGGTAATGGTGCCTTCATGAATTTTTTATTGGTTATTTTGTTGATGGTTCCGCTATTATGCTTTTTCAGAATATCAAGAATAGCCGTCATCTCGTCGATATTGTTGATTTTTATTCTTTTGACCTTATCATCAGACATCTCACCTATCAATCTGGCTGTAATGATTTCATCTTTTCCGAAATCACCGTCTATTGTCCAATATTCTTCAGGTACAAAGGCTTCAATCTCTTTTTCCCTATCATAGATTAGCTTGACCGCTACTGATTGGACTCGGCCTGCACTCAACCCCTTCTCAACTTTACGCCAAAGAAGCGGGCTTATCTGATACCCTACAATTCTATCCAAAACACGTCTAGCCTGTTGGGAATCAACCAGATCCATATTGATTTTTCTAGGTGTTTTTTTTGCATTTGTTACGGCATTTTTGGTGATTTCATGAAATTCAATTCTGATATTGTCTTCTTGATTCAATTTCAATATAGTTGCTAAATGCCATGAAATAGCCTCACCCTCTCTATCAGGGTCAGTCGCCAGAAAAACCTTATCTGCCTTTGAGGCTTCTTTTTTCAGTTCCTTGATGATATCCCCCTTGCCTCGGATTGTTATATAGTTTGGTTCGAAATCATTGTCAATATCAATTCCAAGCTTGCTTTTAGGCAGGTCTCTGATATGCCCTACTGATGCCCTAACCTTATAGTTGCTGCCAAGAAACTTGCCTATTGTTTTAGCTTTTGAAGGTGATTCCACAATCACTAAGTTTTTCGCCATTATACCCTCCTGATTTATCTTACCTTTTTTATCCTGTTAAGTCTGAACTGTTTACCTCTACCTTGACTGACAACCCCCCGTAACTCAAGTACAGTCAGATTAGAATTCAGATCAGCGATAAGGTGTCCGGTTAACTCATATATTTCCACGATGCTCTTTTCTCCATGTTTCAAAGAGTTGATTATGTCAACCTGTATGTCGTTTAATATCTCGTTCTTTTCTATTGAATCATCAATGCCATTGACATTGACACTGAACTCTTCCAGAATATCATCTACACAGGTCGTTATTTTAGCACCTTCCCTTATGAGCCTGTTTGTGCCTCTAGCATTGATGTTGTCTATGTTTCCAGGGATTGCGAACACTTCCTTGTTCTGCTCGAATCCATAAGTTGCAGTAATCAGCGTACCGCTTTTCTCCCCTGCTTCGACTACCAGGATGGCATCACTCAAACCACTTATAACCCTATTTCTGTAAGGAAAATTAAAGGGGAGCGGGCTGAAGCCGGGAGCAAATTCACTTATTATGGATCCTCGTTCTGATATATCACTATATAGGTCTTTGTTTCTTTTGGGATATATCACATCAATACCACATCCCAGAACTGCTGAGGTGTATTGGTTGTTTTTTAGAGCGGTCTGGTGGGCTACTGAATCTATCCCATATGCCAAGCCGCTGACAATACTGAAGCCATGTCCGCATAATTCTGAAACGAAGCTTTCGGCTACCCATTTGCCATAGGAAGTCGCCTTTCTCGATCCGACAACAGAGAGCATTCGCTCTCCTTCCAACGCCTGGAGAGAACCCTTGTAGTACAAGATAAAAGGATTATCATCAATTAATCGGAGTCTTTCAGGGAAATTATTGTCAAATACAGTGCAGACTTTAATATTTTCCTTGTCCATATATTCCAGAAAAAAGTCTATTCGATGCTGCTTTATGAATATTGACATATCTGTAGTCTTTTTTTCATCGACAAACGCGCAATTCTCTAAAGCCTCTAAAAGTTCATTGGGATTATCAATATCGCCTAAAGATATATAGTTATCAATTTCTTCAATCAATCTGTTATTGGGTCCTAAAACACAATTTAGCATTACCAGATTTTTTGTTAAATTGTTCATACAAACCTACTTTTCAAAGAATTTAACAAAGACTATCAGGTATTTTCCAACAGTCTCTTTTCTATTATTATCACACCTTAATGTTATTGTAAAGAAATATTTATCCCTTCACACTGTTTCAGACACAAAAAAACGCAAGCAATCTATATCACTTATATAGTTGCATGCGTTTTTATCCATTCAATTATCAGGTTGATTTTTGGGCTGTTTTTTAGGTGATTGTATTTCAACCATACTGATGTTGATGACATTAAAGCTTGGGATAACTGTTATGACACTATTTTCAAGAGTTGTTTCAGGATTCTTGATAAAATAGTAAGCATCCTCATCTTTCAACACGTCATCCGCCTCAACTTCCCTAAAACTGCCGTCAAAATTGTAATAGCCAACACAGCTGAAGCGTTTCTTAATAAATACATCATGTACAGAATAGACAAATGAATCTAGAATAATCATAAGAATTATTCCGGATATTGAGGCAATCATCAAGGGGCTGACAAATCCGATACCGATATCTTTTGAGATAATACTCAAAGCGAAAAAGAGTGATGAAATTATTGCAATGGTTAGCGAAATAATTTTTAGATAGTTTATAACAACTGTCTGTATAATTATTTTGTTTAATACCAACACTGTAGATATTATTACCAAGGCATAAAAAGCTATAAAACTTCTTGTAAACATGCCCTGTGGTTCAACTGAGGTTAGTAAAGTATTCTGTGTTGTTATTTGGCTTAAGACGAACAAAACAAGATACATCAACACTTCAAACTTGAGCATCATTTTTCTTTTATAGGATTTTAATTTCGTCAGTTCGTTGACTAATGATTTTCTCACGGACAAATCATAGATCTTTAAAACAATAGATACAGCGATGCCTATTATTACAATCAGGTTATCCAATCTAAACAACTCCCATGTATTATTAGAACTATTATCTTTATTATACACCATCTAATTGTTTTAAACAATGAATATTAACCCCAAAACTTTTTGTCTATATTTCTGTATTGAATTGCTTCTGCGATATGCCTCATTTCAAGCATAGTACACCCATCCATATCAGCGATTGTTCTGGCTACCTTGATGATTTTGGTATAGGCTCTGACGCTGAGTGACAGCTTCTTATAAGATATTTTCAGAATCTCTTCAGCTTCTTTTGTTAGCCTGCAATATTTTTTGATCTGAGTTGGATTCAGTTCACTGTTGGCATGGATATCCAGACCTTCAAATCTCTCTGATTGTATTTTTCTTGCTTGGTTAACTCTTTTTCGAATGCTTGCCGAGGTCTCAGCTGCATTAATCGATTTAAGATCTTCATATACAACCGGTGAAGCCTCTATCTGGATATCTATCCTGTCCAGCAATGGTCCTGATATTCT
>JAHRFV010000158.1 GCA_019084435.1 Dethiosulfatibacter sp. | reverse complement strand
GTTATTTGCAAAAAAATCTGATTTAGGACTTAAATCTAAAAATGGTATCTCCTCCATAGGAAACCCATATCTCTTCCCATTTTGTTTTATTTTTTCTATATCTTCAGTCATGCTGACAAAGAGTAACTTCTCATTTTTTAGTGGAAGGTTTTAAAAATAATGAGAAGTTACTCTTTGTCAGCATGACTGAAGATATAGAAAAAATAAAACAAAATGGGAAGAGATATGGGTTTCCTATGGAGGAGATACCATTTTTAGATTTAAGTCCTAAATCAGATTTTTTTGCAAATAACAAAGATTACGATCTGTTTTCCTCTTCTGAGATGGAATAAGATCCAATAATTGAGAAATTAACTACAACGATAGAAAGTATAAAACCGGATCGAATATTCTTTGATGGATTTACTCAACTGAAATATCTTTCTTCAGATGATTTCAAATTTAGAAAACAGATTTTATCATTTGCTCAGTTTGTAAAGGAATATGACGCCACAATTTTACTAACTTCCGAAGTAGGCACTTCTATTAATGATGATGATTTGCAATTTATGGTGGATGGGATAATCTGTTTGAATTATGAAAACCTAGAAAATACTCTGGAAATAAGCAAATACAGAGGTTCTGGTTTTAATAAAGGCAAACACACGATGAAGTTTAAGAATAATGGAATCGAAGTATATCCCCAATTAAAAGCATCAAATTATGACATCGCTCCCATCAAACACAAAATTTCATCTGGTATTTCGGAAATAGATAAAATGCTTTCAGGGGGAATAGAAGAAGGAACGGTTACAATGATAACTGGTCCAAGTGGTGTTGGGAAAACAACATTAGGAACTCAATTCATTAAAAATAGTGCTGAAAAAGGAAAAAAGTCAATAATATATACATTTGAAGAAAATTCTATAACTTTAATGGATAGAAGTAAGGCAATAAATATACCTTTAGAAGAAATGGTTGATAATAATAAACTTTTGGTTAAAAAAGTCAATCCCTTCGAATATACTCTTGATGAGTTTTCATATGAAGTCAGAAGTGATATTAATCATCATGATGCTTCTATAGTTTTAATAGATTCTATTTCCAGCTATTTTCTAACTTTTAACAGAAACCATGGATCAGTTGATTTGGTAAGAAGGCTTCATTCTTTATGTGATTATTTAAAGTCACAAGGGGTTACGGTATTTATCACAAATGAGATTAAAAATATTACAGGGGAATTTATAGTTACTTCTACAGAAACAAGCTATTTAGCAGATAATATAATATTTTTGCGTTATTTGGAGATGAATGGTAAATTAGAAAAAGCTATTGGTGTATTAAAAAAGAGGATGAGTGGTTTTGAAAACACTATGCGCAGATATAGAATAACATCAGAAGGGATAAATGTAGGAGAGCCACTAAATAACATGAGAGGAATTTTAACTGGCAATCCTGAATTTTTAGATGAGAGGTTAGGAAACAATAATGGATGCAAATAATTTAAGTATTCAACTTAATTTATTTGAGAAAAGCAAAGTTAAACTTTTAGTTGCTCATAAAGAAAATCATAATATTTTAAAAAGTTATTTGGCTGAAAAATATGAAGTGCAAGCTACTCCTCATGAAATTGAAAAAGCCGATATAATAATAGCCGATGAGGCAGGATTTTCTGAACACAAAGACCAAATTATGAGTATCAAGCAATCAAATACTTCCATTTATTTACCACTTATTTTAATAACTCGAGTCTTACCTGAAAAAATACCCGAAAAATATATAAATATAATCGATGAAATTGTTCAAACTCCAATTCAAAAAAGAATCTTAAATTCACGAATCAAGAATTTATTGAATGTAAGAGAACTATTTTTATCAACTCAAATATATCAAGATTTAACTGATAAAAATCCTATGGGAATTAGCATATTAGTCGAAAATGGAAAGATAAAATATGTTAACCAAGCCTTCTTAAATATAATTGATGAAAAAAAAGAAAATATATTAGAAAAAGAAATAACTGATTTTATAAACAATAAAAATTTTATTGACTATCTATCAAGACATGGCATTATGGATAAAGAAAAATTAACTATTGAGTTAAATGTTAATAATCATAAAAAATGGATAGATATAAGATGCTCAAATATAGTACATCAGGATATTAATATAAAGTTATTAATTTTTGTTGATGTAACAAAACAGATAGAATCGGAAAATAAAGTCAAGTATTTAAGATTTCATGATCAATTGACAGGTCTATATAATCGCGACTTTTTCATGGAGGAAATTAAGAGATTAGATACCAAACGACAACTTCCCTTGACCATTATAATGGCAGATATCAACAGTCTAAAATTTGTGAATGATGTTTTCGGTCATGAACAAGGGGATGTTCTGATTAAAAGTACTGCTAAAATAATGAAAAACAACCTAAGAGATGAAGATATATTAGCTAGAATTGGTGGAGATGAGTTTGCCATACTACTTCCGAACACTAGTATAGAAGGAGGTTTAGAAGTTTCTCGAAGAATCAATCAGAGTTGTTCTGATTTCGTTGGTGAGAATCCAATAAGCATTTCTCTTGGTGTCGCAACTAAAACCAATAATAATCAAGATATTGACAATATTTTTAAAGCTGCCGATGATAATATGTATCAAAATAAGACCCCTGAAAGTAAAAAAGCTAAACGACAAATCATATCCAATATTTATAATAAATTAAAAATAGAAAGTGATGAAAGTCAAGATCATATTGAATATGTAAAGAACCTTGCACTAAAATTCGCAGAGAGACTTGAATTAAATACCAACCAGAAAGAAAAATTAGAACTACTTGCGGAATCTCATGATATTGGTAAAATAAGTGTGAAACAACTAAGTTTGAAGGATGAGAGTAAATTAACAAGTAACGAACGAGAAAAATTAAAAAGTCATGCCGAATACGGATATCGGATTTCTCATTCTATACTTGAATTGGCTAATATTGCGGATGAGATTCTATCTCATCATGAAAGGTGGGACGGTAAGGGCTATCCCCGAGGACTCAAGGGTAAGAGTATCCCTCTTTTGGCAAGGGTATTCACTATTGTGGATAGTTATGATTTGCTAGTCAATGGTAGAGAATTTAGGGATAAAATAAGTAAAGAAGAAGCATTAGAAGAAATAAAAAAGTGTGGTGGAAGCCAGTTTGATCCAGAACTGGTTGAGGAATTTGTTGAGATGATTAAAAAAAGTTGACCTACTTTTATAACAAACCAACTAGTATCTTGCGCAAAAAATACAAGAGGGGTGTTACAGGTGATATCGAAAATTCTAGATTATGTCGATTTTGAAAAGGCGAATGCCTTACTTGAGGGTTTCAGTCAATCAACGGGTTTTGTAACCGCTATTCTAGATCTTGATGGAAAGATATTATCACAATCTGGATGGAGGCAAATCTGCACAGATTTTCATCGAATGAATCCCAAAACGGCTTCCAACTGCGTCGTTAGTGATACCGCATTAAGTAATATAATGACGACAGGGGGCAAATACCATTACTATAAATGCATGAATGGCTTGATCGATGTCGTTGTCCCTATAGTCATTAGAGGTGAGCACATTGCCAACCTTTTTTCAGGCCAGTTCTTTTTTGAAGAACCGGATATTTCTTTCTTTAAAAAACAAGCTAAGATATATGGATTCGAAGAGATGTCCTATCTTGAGGCTCTCGGGAAAGTGCCCGTGGTTTCAAAAGAGGAAGTTGAAACATCTATGAATTTTTTGCTTGCCATTACCCAGACGATTATTGAGATGACTGCTGACAAAATGGAGCAGATAGAGATAAATGAAGCGATAACAAAAAGCGAGTCGGCACTTCGTGAGAGTCAAGTTCACCTTGATCAGAATGTGAAGGATTTATTGGAATCTCAACGAATTGCCCGTTTAGGAACATGGCGCTTAGATTTAGCCACGAATCAGGTTGTGTGGTCGGAAGAATTGTACAAAATGTATGGTTTTGATCCAACAGCTCCAGTTCCATCCTATACTGACCATATGAAGTTATTCACTTCGGATAGTTGGGATAGACTATCTACTTCCCTTGAGCGTACAAGAATATCCGGCGTTCCTTACGAGCTAGAACTTGAAACTGTAACCAAAGACGGTACGAATGGGTGGATGTGGGTCCGTGGAGAGGCTGAAACAGACTCAGAAGGCAACATTATTTCTCTCTGGGGAGCAGCACAGGACATTACAGAATATAAGAAGATTGAGTTTGAAACAAAGCAAAGTGAAGAGAAATTTCAACTACTCTTCGACAAAGCACCGCTCGGATATCAGTCTCTGGATTTCGATGGCTATTTTATTGATGTCAATCAGCAATGGTTGAATAATTTAGGTTACAGTAAAGAAGAAGTTATCGGTAAATGGTTTGGCGATTTTCTGTGTCCTAAATATGTAGATGGGTTCCGTAAGCGCTTTCCTATATTTAAATCTCAGGGATACATTCATAGTGAATTTGAGATGCTGAGTAAGGATGGACAGCAATTAACAATATCATTCGAGGGAAAAATCGGGTATGATGTTAATGGAGATTTCAAGCAGACACACTGCATACTCCAAGATATAACCAATCAACGAAAGGCCGAAAAAGCGTTAATAGAAAGCGAAGAACGCTATAAGAGTTTATTCGAATACTCCGGTGTTGGCATTGGATACTTCACGCCTGACGGTATTGTCATATCTTACAATAAAAAGGCGCTGGAAAATATTGGTGGAAAGCTTGAGGATTATGTTGGCAAATCAATTAAAACCCTTTTCCCAGAAGAGGTTGCTAAAAAATATTTTCCACGTATAGAGAAAGCCATATCATGTGATGAACCCCAGGAATACGAGGACTATTTAGTGTTAAATTCTGTACCCAAATGGTTTGCCAGTACTTTTACACGCGTCATGAATTCATTTGGAGAAGTTATTGGTGTACAGATTGCTTCGCTGGATATTACTGAGAAAAAACAAGTTGAAGATGATATAAGAAGGCAGAACGAACTCTTCGCTTCTTTTTTAAAAATTCTTCCTGTGGGAGTTTTTATGGTGGATGCGATAGAGGGGAAACCATTGGTCACAAACGATATGGGGAAGGCTCTATTGGGAAGAGGAATTCTTCCTGATGTAAATGAGCATAATCTTTCTGATGTTTATAAGGCATATAAAGAGGATACCAAGAAGCAATATCCTGTTGCTGAAATGCCAATTATATTGGGAATGCGCGGCATCAACTCGCACATAGACGACATGGAAATTGAACGTCCAGATGGAACAAGAATCCTTTTGGAGGTGTTTGGCACTCCGATTAATGACAAGGATGGTAAACCTTGGGCAAGCCTCGTTACATTCATGGATATTACTGAACGCAAGAAAGCAGAAGCTGAATTATACAGGCTAATGGCGCAGAACCAGAGAATTCTTGATAATCTGCAAGATTCATATTTTCAGGCAGACTTATCTGGCAATTTTGTATTAGTTAACCCCCAAGCAGTCGGGATGTTTGGTTACTCCTCTGCATCTGAACTGATTGGCCTGCCAACTGTAAAGTTGTATGCTGATCCAGAAGATCGGACACGGGCGCTTGACGCACTTAAGAGAGAGGGAGCATTAATAGACTTTGTTATCAAGGGGCTTCGCAAAGATGGCACAACATTTTGGGTATCAATGAATGTCCAGTTTGTCAAAGATAAACAAGACAGAATTCTTGGCACTGAAGGTCTTGTACGTGACATTTCAGAAAGAATCACAATGATAGATGAAATTGAGCTACAAAGGGATAGCTTGTTGGCAAGTAATACAAAACTCGCCTATTTGCTGAATCAATCTGTAAAATCCATTTCAAGGATTGGCGAGCTTCGTGACGCTTATACTGCCGGCCATCAAAGACGGGTTCAAGATCTTTCTTGTGCTATAGCGAGGCAATTGGGATTATCTGATAATACTATAATAAATCTATCATATGGTGCCCTTATTCATGATATTGGGAAGATTTATATACCATCCGAAATTTTAAACAAACCTGGAAAAATATCGAATCTCGAATTTCAAATTATACAAACTCATGTCGAGCATGGATATAATGTAATAAAGGAAATTGATTTTCCAGCTGAGATTCCGGATATGGTCTATCAACATCACGAGCGTCTAGATGGCTCGGGATATCCGCAAGGCTTGTATGGGGAGGAAATCATCATTGAAAGCAGAATATTAGCGGTTTCAGATGTTGTTGAGGCAATGACTTCACACAGACCATACAGACCAGCATTAGGAATTGATGCCGCACTTAATGAAATTTCAACACATAAAGGACACAGATATGACTCTAGAGTGGTTGACGCCTGTATTCAGTTATTTAAGGAGAAAGGCTTTAAGTTTAGTGATTCAATGGCAGACAGTATTTAAATCGTACATGGGAATATTTGACTGAATTTAGACTAAAAGCCTTGCAAATGCAAGGCTTTTGTCTTTTTATCAGTTTTTTTATACTCTTTTTAGTAAATGTTCAGGAATCTGATCAGTTCCTTGACCATAATAATTAAATATTTCGACGGCTTGTGATATTTGCTCAGAATTCATTTTTTTAGGAGTGCCAACAGCTTTGGCTGATAGATAGCATTTAGATGCTTCCTCTAAGTATACAGCCGCATATAAAGCCTGGTTTAGATCTTTGCCCACAGTCATAACGCCGTGGTGAGCCAATATTACAGCTAGGCTGTCACCGAGATTATTGACTGTATCAATGCCCATATCGACGCTTCCAGCAGAACTATATGGACAAACTTTGACGCTTCCACGTGTTGCGTTGGCAAGTGTAGTTAAACACACTTCTAATTCATCTTGGATTAAACCGACTGCGGTAGCGTATGGCTGGTGCGTGTGTATCACTGCATTTAAATCAGGTCTATGTTTGAAGATATAAAGTATAGCTGCAGTGTCAGATGAAGGCTTTTTATCTCCAGAAATTATACTTCCTTCGATATCCATCACTAAAATATCATCTGGCTTCATTTCCTCGTAAATAATTCCAGATGGGGTGATTAAGATTTCGCCGGTAGCCGTACGCAGTCCTAAGTTCCCCCCAGACAAAGCGATTAGTCCATACCTATCCATTTTAATTCCACTAGAAATAATATCTCTTTTCTCTTCAAAAAACATGGTATCCTCCATTGGTAGTTTTTTGTTTGTAAAAAACCGCTGTTTGTTTATTTATTTAAAACTTATTTACAAGAGTCCTTTTGCGATGGTTTCATCGATAACAAGTGCATTAAGATATTCTCCGTTTAGGACTGCTTTTAAAGGTTCTATTTTTTGACTACCTGATGCAACTCCCATGCGAGTTTTAGCTTCCATGATAGTTTTAAGATCTAAACCTATCGTTTTGTCGCTGATACCAGTTGTGCAAAGTTGACCCGCGCTATTGATTGAATGACCACCTAAATCTGCTATAGCACCTGCCTTGAAGAACTCTCTTGCGTCTTCTAGTGAGATATGACCTGCTTTATACATCGCGTTGTTTTCATCAGCTATGCATCCAATACCCATCAATACTAAATCCATATCATTCATCATGGCAAAATGACGTTGTATTAATGGCTCTTCTAGAAGCAAATCTCTAAGCACCTTACTCTGAACTAACAAAGGGGCGTTTATGACATGTGGTTCCGCAGATAATTTGTCGCTTAAGGTTTGAGTTAGTTGTCTGCCATCAGAATTGATATCTTTAGCACCAGTGCCTCCTAGCATCTGAAAAACATTGACGTTTTTCTTTGTGTCAATTAGAGGTTTCATGGTATCAACCATATTGAAAAGTGTGGACCCCCAAGTGATGCCGATTTTCATATTGTCATGTATGATTGTTTGAACGAATTCTGCAGCGACACGTCCCACTTCATTCTTCGTAACATCTTCATTATCATAATCCGGTACTATCTTCATGAATTTTAGAGAATACTTCTTAGCGAAGTGTTCTTCAAGCATAAGTGTTCGGGATGTTTCCTTATTAATCTTAAACTCAACAATATTCTCTTCGACACATTGCTTTAACAATCTCGATACATTGGATCTTGAAAGGTGAATAATTTGAGAGATTTCTTCTTGAGACATTTTCTTTAGGTAATACATTTCAGCGATACTTATAAGAAGATCTTGCCTTTCCTTCCTACTCTTTTCCATTTACGGCTCCTTGATGTTTTTTTCATCTTATCATAAAATTTACCAATATTCTACAATTATTACACATATGCTATAAAAATTGTATTTAGTTCACTTATTATCGGCTTCGGTCATTAAAAGACAAATCATACAAGTTCAAAAATCACAAATGACAATAATAAACTATAAAATTGACAAATGTGACATTTCGTGATATGTTTGTGTCATTAAATTACTTGGAGGAACTATGAAAGCAAAAGTTATTATCAGCTCAGTTAAAGATGTATGGAAATGCTTTGCAATGGAGAAATATTTGTTAGATAAAGTTGGAAAGCATGAGATTATATTGTATTTATGGCAGGCTGAGAAGAACGTAATGCTTTCATAGTTCCTCCAAGTAATTTAATGACACAAACATATCACGAAATGTCACATTTGTCAATTTTATAGTTTATTATTGTCATTTGTGATTTTTGAACTTGTATGATTT
>JAHRFV010000082.1 GCA_019084435.1 Dethiosulfatibacter sp. | reverse complement strand
TTATTCTCCATGAAATCTTTGATGACTTTTTCAATTTTTTTTATGCCAAATTCATTAAAGTGTAGTATACTATTGTACATAAAAAGAAAGCTCCTTCTGTTAGATTTTGTTTGCAAACTCATCATAACACGAAAGAGACTTTCTTTTTATATTTTTTTCCTACAATAACTTTACGCTAAGCCTACAAACAAAACAGATATCAAGTACCAAAAGGAACATACAAACCTGGAAAAGAAGTAAATTTAAAATTAATAGATAACAAAATGGATATAATAGATAAAGAAACTGGAGAAATAATAATAAGCCATACAGTAAGCTATCTAAAAGGTAAGTTAATAACCTTGTCCCATCCAGAAAGAGATAAAAATATTAAGAATGTAAAGGTAAAAGAAATATACCAAAAAACATTAGACGAACTGGGACAAACAAAGGAAGCAGAGGAGTTTTTAAATACAGTAGTTAAAGAAAAAAGCAGGTATATAAAAGACCAGTGCACAGCAGTACTAAAAGCAATTAAAAATTACGAACCCGATATAATTGAAAAAGCTTTAAACTACTGTATAAAAAGAAACCTATGCAGATAAAGTCCGTATAATGGTGTAAAAAGAAAATTTAAATAAAAGTGAGCCAAAATGCTCAACCTCGGTTAAAATATAAGTACGACCAAACAAATAACTGAGGAGGAAACAAGATGGCTCAATTAAATATTACACTGGATACCGATATTTTAAAAGACCTTTTTTCAAAAGATCATCGAGATGATGCATTTGCAAAGCTACTGGAGCAGATTTTAAACCAAGTTTTAACCGCACAATCAACAGAACAGCTAGGTGCCCAACCCTATGAAAGGACTGAAGATCGGATGGCTTATCGTAACGGCTTCAGAGACAGAGAGCTGACAACTAGAATAGGCAATATCACGCTCCATGTTCCAAGACATCGAAATGGCAAATTCAGCACTACCCTGTTTCAAAGATACCAACGAAGTGAACAGGCGCTTGTGCTTGCCATGATAGAGATGGTCATCAATGGCGTTTCCACTAGGAAAATCGAAAACATCACCCAAGAGCTTTGTGGCGAGAGCTTCTCAAAATCGACGGTATCAGATCTATGCAAAGCCTTGGATCCTGCTGTTAAAACTTTTAAAAATAGACCCTTGGACACGCCATATCCTTTTCTTATGGTAGATGCCATGTATATCAAAGTCAGAGACAATCACAAGATCCGATCCAAAAGCCTTTTGATTGCAATCGGAATGACGGATCAGGGACAAAGAGAAATCATAGGCTTTCATCTTTCAGAAACTGAATCAGAGACAAGTTGGAGTGATTTCTTTGAATCATTGAGTCAAAGAGGTTTGAAATCTCCAGACCTGATTGTATCTGATAACCACAAAGGACTTGTAAATGCGATCAAAAAGCAATTTCAAGGCTCAAGTTGGCAAAGATGCCAGACTCACTTTTCAAGAAATCTGTTGGATAAGACGCCAAAGTCGGTTCAACCTGAACTAAAAGAAGATATTCGCCTTGTTTATGAAGCGTCAAATCTTGATAGTGCAAGAAAGATTAAAAACCAACTGATGGACAAATACACC
>JAHRFV010000275.1 GCA_019084435.1 Dethiosulfatibacter sp. | reverse complement strand
TTTTTTTAAGTTTTGGTAGACCTGGTCAAAATCTCCGCCTTCTCTAATCTCATTGAATTTGTTTGGGGTGACACTATCGATTGAAACCCACAAATCATTCAATCCAGCATCAAATAAACCATCCACCATGTCATCGTCCAGAAGGGTTCCATTTGTGGTCACCTCAGTATTGAGTCCTAGGTCACTGAATGCTTTTATCATGTCCAAAATATGCGGATGAGACAATGGTTCGCCAAATCCACTGAACATGACCGACCCAATTGTCTTAAAATCCCTGACCTGTTCAATCAAAGTATGGAACACAGTCATATCCATAAAACCGGATTCTTCATGCCAGTTGCTTCTGATACAGGTAACACAGTTGAGATTGCAGGTTGAAGTGGGTTCGACATAAAGCCTCGACAAGGAATGAATAGAAGGCACCAGAATGAGCCTGCCATCCTCTTCTATCACCATCAATTCGCTATGGTTTTTCAGTGGAGTGCTATTTAGAAGATATTCCGGTATCACCAGAGAACCATCAATGTTTCTATCAATAAAATTTTTGTTATTCACTTTATGACTCCCTTTCTTGTTTATACTGATTTCACAACTAAAACCATTATATCAGTTTTTAATGAATGATATCAAGAAAATGAAAAAATCCCCGACATGTGAAGTGCCGGGGACTTCAGATTATGATTAAAGTCTTTCTCTAAACTGCTTCTTCAATAATTCACTGGCCTGTATAGGACCAAATTCCATCAACTCTCCTACCAGCTTATAGGGATATGTCTTCAAACCCAAAATACTGACCTTCCATTTCATAGGATTGACCATCACCGGTTCGAAAATCATGTATCCAAGATTGGTAATATACAGATTTTTGCCCCGCATAAAAGGTGTCATCTCGCTAATCTCTACAATATCTCTCAGATTAACCTTCTCGAAACCCTTGTGCAAAACCTCATGAATATCGATTACTTGATCAATCATCTTCAAGACACCTTTATCTGACAGACTTTGGATCGTCGAATCCAGATTATCCTGATCCAGTAGTTTTTGAACCTGCTCCGGATTCAGATTGAAATAGTTGTTTTCGTTAATGTAAGATAATACGTCCTGGTCTCCCATTGATTCTAGAGTAAGCGATCTCTCAACACCCATTTGCTTAAGGTGATTTTTGAATATAATCATCACCATAAGCAAATCGAATTCATCTCCGTTAAGCTCCCAGTTCATATTAATATCACTCTTATTCTCTATTCCTAAATCTCCTATGAACTCGTCATTGAACCAAGTAGACAGAAGTTGTTGGTTAAAGGGATATGCTACAGTATAAAACTCTTGATCTTTCCCGACAGAGAAAACGACACCTGTATCGCCAACATAGGTGTAATAAGCCACCATATCCTTTTTGGAAGCGACTTTGATTCTTATAGTCTTTTCAGGACCATTGATAATGTCAAATACACCTTGAAGCTCTCTAATTAAATGGGGCCTCCCCAGCTTATCCTTCCATATAGCACCATCATTCACGAAATCCTCTATTACTGACATATGTATTTCTTTTTTGTTTATAAAGCTTTCCCTGTTGAAACCATCCATTCCGTTCAATACTGAGAATGAATTAATTTTATTCCCATTAATCAGGGAAAGCACTTCTAACTCATCTTTTCTTAAAATCAACAAAGCCATATTCTACCTCCCTACATCCAGCTGCCAAGCCAGGAACTCAATTGCTTAACTCCATCTGCTACTTTGATCAGTCCTTCAGTTGTCTTGTGCCCAACATAACAACCCGCCCTTTTGATAGCCCATGAGCCTTCAGCTGTTTTCCACAGCTCGTCATTTGTCTTATACATGCCTTCATAAAAATCTTGAGAGGTAACTACATTCTCATACTCTTTTTTGAATTCATCAGGATTATAAACACCTTCAGCTATCAAGTCAGTCGTATCATCCGCTACCTTCCATACACCACCATACTTGCCGTCTTTCACTCTTTTTGAAACGTCATCAGTACCATTGTAAATGTCTGTAAGCTTATCAATAATAAAGTTTGCACCACCTTGAATTGTCTTACCCGGGCTAATG
>JAHRFV010000167.1 GCA_019084435.1 Dethiosulfatibacter sp. | reverse complement strand
TATTACCCTTTGCATTTCGGGTAAAGCATTTTCCCCACTGGATTGAAGATAGATAGGTTCAACATAGAGTAGAGATTGTTCTATTGGTATGACCAGCAGATTGCCTCTCAATACATTTGAGCCCTCTTGTGACCAGAGTGTTAACTGTGGCGAAATCTCTGATTCCTGATCGATTCTCGATTCAATCATATTGGTCCCTGGAATATTTTCACTCCTTGGGAACCTGTAAATCATAAGCTCTCCGTAATTCTCACCATCGTTTCTGCCGACGAGCATGGATGCCATGTTGTTTCTTCCTACCGGTGAATAAGGCACAGAAATCAAGAACTCCACCTCTTCCTCACCGGGAACTTTAAACATCAGATAGTTGGACTCTACTTGCTGCACACTCTCCATGTATTTTTCCTTTGAAACTTCCCACAAATCTTCTTTACCGAAGAATACAACAGGATTTGTCATATGATAAGTTCTGTACATTTCAGCCTGAATGTCAAAATAGTCCTGAGCATATCTTAGGTGAGCTCTGATTCCCTCTGGCATATCATTGATGTCCTTGAACAAATCAGGGAATATCTGGCTATAAGTGTTTGCCAGTGCATCCTCTTCATCAATTATATAAAAATCTGTAGTACCGTTGTAAGCATCAATAACGACCTTGACCGAGTTTCTAATGTAGTTGAATGATTCTGCATATGGTGTGGAATATGGGTACTTGTCATTGTATGTAAATCCTTCAAGAATCCAGTAAATCTTGCCATCCTCTTGGTTGACGATCATATATGGATCATGACCGTATGCTAAAAATGGAGCTATTTTATTGACCCTCTCCACAACATTTCGGTGAAGCACAATCTTACTGTCAGCGTCGATGTTGTTGGATATTAGTATTCTGAAATCACCTTGTCTGATAGCAAATAACAGTTTATTGAAAAATGTCAGATTGATTCCTGCTTCTCCATCATATAATGTCATGGCATTGTCAGAGCCTAAGGGATAGTCAAATTCTTCCTCATCGGTATTGACGATGACATAGGTATTTGTTTTTTCACCAAAATAGATTGCTGGATTGTTGATAATTAAATCCGTATCTGTTCTCGGTGGAATATCCCTGACTTTAAGCATAGGTTGTCCCTCTGGTGTCACGGTGTTGACTGGTGATAAGGCTAGACCATATCCATGGGTGTATTTTAGGACAAGATTAATCCAGTTCTGTGCCTGTGAATCTATACGTGTCTGATCCAGTTCCCTTGCTGACAAAAAGACTTGTGTGTATTTTCCATCAATCATGTATCGATCGATATCAACATCATTAAACACATAATACGGTCTTATAACCTGAATCTGATTGTATACCTGACCAATTGGTCTGTAATCATTAATTCGAATATTCTCGATGATATCCATGTTGTTTTCTATATCTCTTGCCGTCAGATTATAATTTGCTTCATAATTAATTTCCCTAATATCATTTAGCCCATAAGCCATTCTGGTATAGGCTATGTTGTGTTCTATGTATTGTCTTTCCTTTGAAATCTCATCCGGCTCAACGACAAAATTCTGTATAGCTGAGCTGGCGATTCCGCCAAGTATAGTGATAATAATGAGTAAAACCGGTAGTGCTGCTGCCATGACGACATTCTTTCTTTTTGCGCCAATAAAAAATGTGACGGCACCAATAAGGGCGAACACAGCCAATACTCTGTACAAATTTAGAGTGACCAGGACATCTGTATACCCTGCACCAAAAACCTGGCCTCTGGTTGAATAAAGAACATCAAAGGTTCTGAGCCAGAATTGTATGGATAGCAGGAAAAGAAAAGCAGCTCCAAATATAGCGATTTGATTGAGGATATTCATAACCATTTTCTTGTCTAGCAACTCAACCACATTTTTACCTTTTCTACCATACCCGCTAAAATCAATAATTTTTTCGTCTGTTCCCATTTTAACTGTTGTTTTGGAGGTGATAAGTATCAAGTTAAAAACAACATTTATGAGAATGACAAAGAAAAGAAGTGACATCAACAGGCTTAGGATACCTGTTATAAATGGTAACCTAAAGACATAAAACGAAATGTCATTACCAAAAATTGGATCCGCTACATTAAACAGTTGACCGTTGATAAATGCAAGTGTTTCAAACCAAAGATTGCTTGTAACAGAAACAGAAAAGAACAGGGCTAAAAGCATTGAAGCGACTCTTATTCCAAGTTTTATCTTTTTTTCAATCTTTTTTTCAATAACAAGTGCCATCTCTTTCATATAGGTTTTTTTGAGTGTTGTCAGATAGAGATTTGCAAGCGCATAAATCACCACAAACACAGGTATGCCAATCATCATCTGTGTTCTTAGCTTAGTGAGAAAAGTGCCTGTATAACCCAGCTCCTGAAACCATCTATAGTCACCTAAAAAGGATACCAAGCTACTGAATGAACTGATTCCGAAAACAACAAACAATACAATTATGATGCCAAATATCTTAGCTTTGCTCTGTTTTGCCATATATACTCCTCCTTGAAAAAATATCAATATATAAATCAATACTTAAATTTTATTTGGTATAATCATTATACCTTACAAAACACATTTATATCAATCTAATTAAGAATTCCTTAAGCCTTGGCTTAAGGAATTATAGTTTTTCATACTCTAGTTTGAATTTTTCTAGAACTTTTTTCTCAATTCTGGAGACTGTAACCTGTGACACATTCAGTTCCATTGAAATCTCAACCTGTGTTTTTTCATCTGTTATGTATCGTTTATTGATTATTTGTCTTTCCAGAGGGTTCAATTTCTGCATTATACTGTCAACAAAATCCTTGTTTTCAAATTGACTGAACTGACGGTCTTCTTCCCCTACAATATCAAAAAGATTGACTTCACTGTTTTCCATACCATTGTCTATATTGATGTCCAATGACTTAAGATTAAATGATCTACTCGCCTCCATGGCTTCAAGTACGTCCTCTTCGGAAACTTGCAAGTACTCTGCAAGCTCACTTACGGTAGGGATGATCTGATTTTTCTGAAACAGTTCATTCTTAGCCACACTAATTTTCTTGGAAAGCTCCTGTATACGTCGTGGCATTTTCATGGTCCAGCTTTTATCTCTAAAGTATTTTTTTATTTCACCTAGTATTGTAGGTGTTGCAAAACTAGTAAATTCAAAACCTTTTTCTATGTCAAACCTCTCTATAGCATAAAGCAAACCAATCGATGCAATCTGATACAAATCATCAAACTCTATACCTTTATTCGTATATTTCCTGGAAATGATTTCAGCAAGATGCATATATTCTTCGAAAATCTTATTTCTTATGTCGACATTATTTCTGTTATGATGATACTCTAAAAATAACGCATGGTTTTTGATATTTTTATCATAATCCATAGTTAAACCTGTCTGTTCAAAATTTTAATTATTTTCGCCTTATTGTTCACAACATCCATCTGAAATTCATCTGATAAGCTTTGTATAATCATGAGACTCAAATCTTCTTCTTCAACAACAAGCTCTCCTGTATTTAAATCCAAAAAGGATATCTCCAGTTTATCGCTTTGGATTTGAAATTCAATTTCAAATCCATCCTTGTCTTCTTTCAAGTAATTAATAAAAAATATGCTGATTTCTGAAACAATGACCTTGATGTCTTCAATTTCATCAAAATTGAAGTTCATCTTGCTTCCTATTGAGGCTGCGGTCATGCGTGTGATGCCTATATAATTGGAATTTTTAGGTATACGAAGTTGTATTATGTCTTTCATATGATCACCTATATAATCTCAAAAACATTGTTAAGGCCTGTTATGTCAAATAATTTATAGATGTTTGGTTTAAGATTAGTCAGATAGATCTTGGAGTTGGTGCTTTTAGCCTTTTTGTATAGGCTGATCAAAACACCCAATCCGGTACTGTCCATATAATCCAGCTTTTCTCCATCTATCAGAATCTCTTGGTTTTCTTCCATAAGCGTTAAGACTTCATCCTTGAAAGCTTTTGAATTGACAATGTCCAGATCGCCCACCGGTACAATTTTGACTTTCTTGTCCTCAATGAATTTTTCGATTTGAAAAGACATACATACCCTCCTTTATTCCTCTTCTATAACAATTTTAGCCAAAGATACTACTTTATCCCCTTCGTTTAGCTTCATAATTCTGACACCTTGAGTTGCTCTTCCCATAGTTGAAATCTCAGTGGCACTCATTCTTATAATAGCACCATCCTTGCTGATAATCATAACCTCGTCTTCCTTCTCTAGAATCTGAGCACCAACAATATCGCCTGTTTTTTTAGTAATCTTGTATGTCTTGACCCCTTTACCAGCTCTTGACTGTGCCCTGTAAAGATTAGTCTTTGTCATTTTTCCATATCCCAGTTCGCTGAGAATGAAGATTTCTTTGTCTTCAGTAATGATGCTCATGCTAACAATACTATCATCCTTATTTAATGAAATCGCTCTGACACCTGTCGCTGTTCTTCCCATAGACCTGACCTCAGCCTCATTGAATCGAATAGCTTTTCCTTTTTGACTGACAATGAAAATATCTTCTTCTCCTCCGATAATCTGGCTGACTCCAATTAGTTCATCGCTATCACCAAGCTTTATGGCGATGATACCTGATTTTCTGATGTTATCAAACTCACTGATTTTGGTTTTCTTTATTTTTCCCAGCTTAGTGCAGAAAATCAATTCATCTTCAGTGTTTTTATCATCTTTTACAGATATGACCTTAGTCACCTTTTCACCTGCTTCGATAGGAAGCAGATTGATAATAGCTGTCCCTTTAGCTTGTCTCTTCGCCTCAGGTATTTCATAGGCCTTTATTTTATAGACTTTGCCCCTATTGGTGAAGAAATACAAATAATCATGGGTTGATGTTATGACAATGTCCTTGACATAATCTCCCTCTCTAGTGGATAATCCGATTATACCTTTCCCACCTCTTTTTTGAATCCTGTAGGTGTCCTCAGGCAATCTCTTGACATAGCCATGTTTAGTGATGGTTATTGCTACCTCTTCCACTTCAATTAGGTCTTCAATATTGATTTCGTCTTCATCAACTTTGATGACAGTCCTTCTTTTGTTATTATATTTATCCTTTATTTCACTAAGCTCTTCTTTGATAATATGCATTAGTAGATGATCATTGGCTAAAATTTCCTTGTATTTGTTAATCATCTGAAGCAATTCAGCGTATTCCAGGTCCAACTTTTCTCTTTCCAATCCTTGCAGTCTTCTTAGCCTCATATCCACTATGGCTCTGGCCTGCACTTCAGATAGATTGAACCTATCCATCAATTTTATCTCGGCATCATTATATGATCCTCTAATAATGGCGATAATCTCATCAATGTTATCAAGTGCGATTTTTAGTCCTTCCAAAATATGGGCTCTAGCTTCAGCCTTATTCAAATCATATTGAGTTCTTCTGGTAATGACTTCTTTCTGGTGCATCACATAATAATGAATCATCTCTTTGAGATTTAGAACCTTTGGCTCATTATCCACAAGCGCAATCATGATGATACTGAAGGTATCCTGCAATTGTGTGTGCTTATACAGGTTATTGAGTAGAATATTGGGATTATAGTCTTTTTTTAACTCAATGACAATTCTCATTCCTGTTCTGTCACTTTCATCCCTTAAGTCAGATATCCCTTCTAATTTTTTATCTCTGACCAGTTCAGCAATTTTTTCAATCAGTCTTGCTTTGTTGACCTGATAAGGAATTTCAGATATCAGAATTCGAGTTCTGCCATTTTTCATCTCTTCTATCTTGGAGACTGCTCTTACTTTTACTTTCCCTCTGCCTGTTTTATAGGCGTTCTTAATATTATCTTTTCCAATAATCTCAGCACCCGTTGGAAAATCAGGGCCTTTTACGTATTTTAACATTTCATCAATAGTGATTTCAGGATTATCTATGTAGCCAATTGTACAGTCAATGACCTCGCCAAGGTTGTGAGGTGGTATAGAGCTAGCCATACCTACAGCGATTCCATTGGATCCATTTACTAAAAGATTAGGGTATCTACTAGGTAGAACAACAGGCTCTTTCAGAGATTCATCAAAATTGAATCTGAAATTTACCGTTTCTTTGGTAATGTCTCTAAGCATTTCCATTGTTATTTTTGACATACGGGCTTCTGTATATCTCATAGCAGCTGCACTATCTCCATCAACTGAACCAAAGTTACCATGACCGTCAACCAATGGATATCGAGTGGAAAAATCCTGTGCTAATCTTACCATTGCATCATAAACCGCTGTATCACCGTGAGGATGGTACTTACCAAGTACATCACCGACAATACGTGCGCTTTTTCTATGGGGTTTGTCCGGCGTCACTCCCAACTCGCTCATAGCATACAATATTCTTCTGTGAACCGGCTTAAGACCATCTCTCACATCAGGCAATGCACGACCTACAATGACTGTCATGGCATAATCCAAATATGATTTTTTCATTTCTTTTTCTATATTGATAGGGATAACTTTATCATAGTTCGTTAAGTTATTATCCATTTCACGCCTCCAGATTATATGTCAATGTTTTTAACGTATTTTGCATTTTTCTCGATGAATTCCCTTCTTGGCTCAACCTTGTCTCCCATTAGAGTTGTAAAGGTTTCATCCGCCTCCAGAACATCCTCCACTTCAACCTTAAGCATTATCCTTGTATCAGGATTCATGGTCGTGTCCCAAAGCTGTTCAGGGTTCATCTCTCCCAAACCTTTGTAGCGCTGGAGAGTATATTTATTTTCTCTCCCTATCACTTCATCCACCAGTTTATCGAGTTCCTTGTCTGTATACACGTAATATTCATTTTTGCCATGTTTGACTTTATATAATGGTGGTTGGGCTATATAGATGTTGCCATTGTCTATCAACGGCCTCATATATCTATAGAAAAACGTCAGAAGCAATGTTCTGATATGGGCTCCATCAACGTCGGCATCTGTCATAATGATGATTTTTCCGTATCTCAGTTTAGTTATGTCGAATTCCTCTCCAATACCACAGCCAAAAGCTGTAATCATCATACCTATTTCTGCATAATTCAGTATTTTATCTAATCTGGCTTTTTCGACATTTAGGATTTTTCCTTTTAGAGGTAATATAGCCTGAGTTTTTCTGTCTCTTCCCTGTTTAGCTGAACCTCCGGCTGAGTCTCCCTCAACCAGAAATATTTCACTTTTAGCGGCATCTTTTTCGGAGCAATCCGATAATTTACCAGGCAATGAAAGACCTTCGAGGACATTCTTTCTTCTGGTCAGTTCTCTTGCTTTCCTGGCAGCCTCTCTCGCTTTTGCTGACTTTTGAGCTTTGTCTACAATAATTCTGGCATCTTTTGGGTTTTCTTCCAAAAATATATTTAGGGATTCATTAACGAGAGATTCAACAATTCCTCTCATCTCGCTGTTTCCTAATTTAGTTTTAGTCTGTCCCTCAAATTGAGGCTCTGTCAGCTTGACTGACAGTATAGCTGTCATTCCTTCACGAATATCTTCACCAGTCAGATTCTCTTCTTTTTCCTTAATCAGGTTGTGTTTTCTGGCATAATCATTGAATACTCTGGTGATAGCAGCCTTAAAACCACTCAGATGGGTTCCTCCCTCATGAGTGTTTATATTATTAGCGAAAGAGTAAATGCTTTCACTATATGCGTCGGTATACTGTATGGCCACTTCAACGATGCTGCCATCTTTTTGTCCTTCTGAATAGATAACCTTGCTATGGATAGGATTTTTCTTTTTATTCAGGTATTCTACAAATTCCTTAATGCCACCCTCATAATGAAATTTATCCTTATTCTGTCCATTTCTTTTATCAGATAAACTTATGTTGATTCCCTTGTTTAAAAACGCCATTTCTCTCAACCTATACTGAAGGGTTGAATAATCAAAGTTTATTTCTTCAAAAATTTGATAATCTGGTTTAAATTCTATAATGGTGCCAGTGTCTTTGACTTTTGTTGTACCTGTCTGTGTCAGCTCTGTTGTTGGTTTTCCCCTTTCAAATGACTGCTGGTAAATTTTTCCATCTCTTCTTACCTCAACCCTTAACCATTCTGAAAGTGCATTTACCACAGACATTCCTACACCATGAAGACCCCCTGATACCTTGTATGCATCAGAATTGAATTTACCGCCGGCATGCAACACAGTCAGCACTGTTTCAACTGTTGATTTGCCTGTTTTTGGATGGATTTCAACCGGTATACCACTTCCATTGTCCACTACTTTTACGGAGTTATCTTCAAAAATCTCAACACTAATAGTATCACATGCACCCGCCAACGCCTCATCAACTGAGTTGTCAACTATTTCATACACCAAGTGATGTAGGCCTCTTGGTCCTGTTGAGCCAATATACATTCCGGGTCTTTTTCTAACAGGATCCAGACCCTCTAGTACCTGTATCTGATCAGCCCCATAATTTCTTTTAATATCTGTCATCTTACACCTCTATTCTATTATCCTTATTATTTCTCCATTTTTGAGATAAAATATTTTCTTTTCTTTATTCTTCAAAATATCCAGCAAATCGGAATCATCTGTCGATGTGATGATGGTTTGTATACTATCTATGGATTCAATAAGATAGTTTTTTCTTTTGTTGTCCAATTCTGATAAGACATCATCAAGCAAAAGAACTGGATACTCACTCTTTTCCTCATAAATTACATCTATTTCTGCAAGTATCAAAGACAAGGCTGCTGTTCTTTTTTGTCCCTGAGAAGAAAAATATTTGGAGTCCATTCCATTAATTAATATATCGATGTCATCCAAATGAGGTCCATATAGAGTAGATTTTCTAATGATCTCTCTTTCATAGCCTTTATTAATTTTTTCATAATAGGCTTTCTTTATTTCGTCTTTGGTCAAATCATTGATTCTTCCTAGACTCGATTTATACTGTAGGTTTAATTTTTCAGTGCCACCGGTTATTCTATCATGTATTTTTTCAGAAAAAAACATAATTTTTTTTAAATATTCCAATCGGTAAAAAATAAGCTCTGTTCCTGAAACCACGAGATGTTCATTCCACACTGGAAGCAAATGTTTATTTTGTGGTTTATCAGCCATTTTTTTTAATAGATTATTTCTTTGTAGTAATATTTTTGTGTATCTGGTCAATAAATACTTATAATTTGGTTTTAATTGTGACAACTCAACATTCAGATATCTTCTTCTTTCAGAAGGGCTACCTTTAACCAGATTAAGACTATCAGGAGAAAAAACAACAACGTTTGTCATCCCAACCAGATCACTATTTTTTTCTAAAGTAAGACCATTTGTTCTGATTGATTTTTTACTGTCTCTTTGAATCAATACATCTATTATTTTTGGTCCTTCATTCCTGCTATAATCCACTTTTATTAAAGATTCTTCTTGTCCCCATCTTATTAGACTCTCATCCTTTGAAAATCTGAATGATTTACCTATAGAACTGACAAAAATAGACTCCAGGAGATTAGTTTTGCCCTGGGCATTATCACCTATAAAAATATTAAGTTTTTTGTTCAATTCTAAGCTGATATTCTCAAAATTGCGATAGTTTCTAAGGTGAATCTGATTTACAAACATTTTATCCTTCTAACAGATAACATATTTTGTGTTTTCAATTTCAACTACATCATCTTTTCTCAGTTTTTTTCCTCTCTGGCTGGTAACTTCACCATTAACCTTTACTAGA
This sequence comes from Dethiosulfatibacter sp., assembly GCA_019084435.1. Next base: position 14,311 of record JAHRFV010000167.1, on the reverse strand, counting down.
CCATCAAAAACAATAACCTTTGCTTCTCCACCAGTCGAAGCAATACCAATAAACTTTAAAAATTGATCTAATTTAATGTATTCAGTGTTAATCTTAATTTTTTCCATATTAACCCCTAACTAATCCTTACAGGTAGTACAAGATAAATAAAATCATTATTTCCAGTAACTGTAATGATACATGGATTTAAACTTCCTTGGAAAACCAATGTAAGTTTATCACTTTCAGCAATTCTCAAAAGATCCATTATATATTTTGAATTGAAACCGATTTTTATATCCTCGCCTTCCATTTCAACCTCAATATTCTCTTCAGCATTTCCATATTCTGATGTTGATTCTATTTTTAGATTATTATCTGATACTGTAAAAATAACCAGATTGTTCTTATCTTCTCTTGCCAATAAAGAAACTCTCTCCACGCTATCTTTAAACATTGCTGTTTGAATATCAATTTTAGTCTTATAGCCTTCTTTTATGATTTCTTTATATTTGATAAACTCACCTTCAAGAAGATTTGATATAACAATTGTATGATTGAAAGCAAATGAAATATGTGAATTGGAAACCACCATTTCAATAAGTTGTTCTTCATCTTCTATAATTCTAAATACTTCATGTAATGATTTGCTGGGTATAATAATATTCAGATTTCCCTGATAATTTATTTTTTCTTTTTTAACTGCCAGTCTATAACCATCTATAGCTACAAATGTACACTCATTGTTGGCAACTTCCATTAGACATCCTGTGAAAATGGGTTTTATATTATCCTGTGCTGCTGCAAAGGTTGTATTCTTTATTAGTTTTTTTAAAGCACTTGAATCAATTGTGATAGATTCTCCTTCATTATAAAATGTATTATCGGGATATTCATCAGCTGAATTACATAGAATTGAAAAATCTGATTTCATGCACTTTATTCTCATTTTATTGAAATTATCTGTTGTTATCTCCACTCTTGATTTTGATGGGAGCTTTCTTATAAAATCACTTATAAGTCTTGCATTTACTACTATAGAACCTTCTTCTTCAACTTCACACTCTATCGTTGTTTTAATACCCAGATCAAGATCTGTTGCTGTCAGACTCAATGTATTATTCTCAGCTTCAATTAATATACCAGTAAGAATAGGCATAGTAGTTCTTATGGATACCACTTTTTGTACAATACCAATTGCTTTTGAAAGTTCGTTTTGATTAATTACACACTTCATGAAGTTCCTCCATTTTATATTAGGATAGTATTTGTTAACATCTAATTATATATATAAATATAACAGTAATAGTAATAGGTGCTGTTAATTTGTTAATAAACCCTGCTAGCATCTAAATCTAATGGATATAGAGATTTCTAAATTGTGGATAGAAAATAGCAAAATTATCTATCCTTTTTTGTAAACAACTTATCAACAAGATATCAATAGTACTATTAGATTAACTCAGCTTCTAAATCTTCTATCGCCTTTTTCAATTCGTTGTCTGTTTCCAAATCTGAGGATATTTTATTGAAAGCGTGTATGACTGTTGAATGATCCCTACCACCAAATTCTTCACCAATTTTGGGCAAAGAGCTATCTGTATGTTTTCTCGATAGATACATGGCAACCTGTCTTGGGTGAGATATACTTTTTGGTTTTTTCTTTGAACTGAGATCTTCTAAGCTTATACTAAAATAATTTGAGATAGAGTTTTTTATTAGGTCAATTGTTATAGCTTTATGTTTATCTGATATAAGATGCTTAAGGGCTTCAAATGCCAGATCCATAGTTACTTCTTTATTAGTAAGAGAAGAATAGGCATATAATCTGATCAATGCACCCTCGAGTTTTCTAATGTTGGACTGAATATTGTTGGCGATATATTCAATTATTTCATCTGAAACATCATACTTCTCATCCTCTGCCTTTTTTCTTAGAATAGCAATTCTTGTCTCCAAATCGGGAGTTTGGACGTCGGCAGTCAATCCCATTTCAAATCTTGATCTCAATCGATCCTCAAGGGTTAGTATCTCTTTGGGAGGTCTGTCAGAAGATATGATAATCTGTTTATTGTCATTATGTAGGGCATTAAAGGTATGGAAAAATTCCTCTTGAGTCCTTTCTTTACCGGCTATAAATTGAATATCATCTACCAGCAAAACATCAATTTTTCTGTATTTGTTTCTAAACTCTTCATTTTTATCATCTTTAATTGAATTGATAAGATCATTGGTAAATTTTTCAGATGTAACATACAGTATTTTAGAATCCTTATTGTTTGACATGATATAATGACCTATTGCATGCATCAGATGGGTTTTACCTAGACCTACTCCACCATATAGAAATAATGGATTATAAGCTGTTGCAGGGGCTTCAGCAACTGCCAATGAAGCTGCATGTGCAAATCGGTTGCTGTTACCTACAATAAAGGAATCAAACTTGTATTTTGGGTTAAGGAAGGATTTGATACTGTTTCCATTCTGATAGATAAAGTTTTTATCTCTCTTTTCAGTCATCTTTTGTTCATCAACTTCTTCACCAGGAATAAGAATCTTGATTGATATTTCATTATCGTTTAGTACGTAAGTGAATGCGTTGGTCAATAAATTATTATATCGCTTAACCAACATATCTCTTAGAAATTCTTCCGGTGCCTGAAGATAGATTACATTATCATTAATATGAAGTGGTTTTATTGGTTTTAACCAGGTATTATAACTGACTTCATTCATATCTTCTTTGATGATAGCGAGAACCTCGTCCCACAATTGTGTTATGCTATTGTTCATAAAAACCTCCACATATTAGATAAAATGTTGATAAACATTTAATAATCAGTGACAATCAACAGGGTGTTGAAAAAGATAATAGATTGAAAATATTAATAATATGGTAAAATTAAAAAAAAACTTATTTCTTATGTTTATAAAATGTGAATAAAAAAAGTTATCCACAACTAGCATTAGTTTAACAAATTTTATCCACAATATCAATTAGAAATGAAAATTTATTTGCATCTTATAATAAAATATAATATAGTACTACCATCTATAAAATCAACAGGGTAGAAACCGTTATCCAGGGACTCTACAGTGCTTATCTCCCAGTTATCAACAGGAGTCTTAGCACTGTTAGTCATCGGACGAATTTTTAACGAGGAGAATTCCATGAAATTACCAGAATTGAGAATAGGCGAGCTACATGCCAAAATCCCAGTCGTTTTAGGCGGAATGGGAATTGGTGTCACAAGATATAGATTGGCATCTGCTGTAGCGAATGAAGGAGGTGTTGGAGTGATGTCGGGGATTCATATAGGATATGATGAGCCGGATTTTCCTAGCAATACTTTTAAGGCAAATATAAGAGCTTTGAAAAAACATATAGATATGGCTAGAGAAATCAGCCCCAAAGGGATAATAGGTGTCAATTTCATGACAGTCATGAATCGCTATGGAGACTATGTCAAAGCGGCAGTGGATGGTGGAATCGATATTATTGTCTCTGGAGCGGGTCTGCCACTTGAATTGCCACAATATGTAAAGGACTCGAAAACCAAGATCGTTCCTATAGTCTCATCAGGCAGGGCTCTGAATCTCATTTTAAGAAAATGGGACATGAAATATTCAAAAACTGCAGACGCAGTGGTTATAGAAGGTGTCGAAGCAGGAGGACATCTGGGCTTCAAAGAGAGCGAGATCAAAGACCACTCATTTTCATTCAAACAAACAATTGAAGATGTTAAAATCATACTGGACAAATTCGAGGGCAAGTATGGAATGAAAATTCCTGTTATAGCCGCCGGAGGAATATTCGATAGAAAAGACGCTGAAGATGTGATTAAAATGGGAGCTGATGCTGTACAGATGGCAACCAGATTTATTGGAACAGAAGAGTGTGATGCCGCAATGGCCTATAAGCAGGTCTTTCTGGATATGAAAAAAGAAGATATAGAAATAGTCATCAGTCCTGTCGGGCTCCCTGCAAGAGCATTTAAAAATAAATTTCTTTCAGATGTAAAAAATGGTCTAGCTGTAAGCTCCCAAAAATGCTCGGCGTGTCTAAAGGATTGTTATCCGGGAAAAAATGAGTACTGTATAGCAGATGCCTTAATTAGTGCTGTGAAGGGCGATGTGGACAACGGACTCATATTTACAGGAAGTAATGGATACAAGATCAATAAAATTGATACTGTAAAAAATATTTTTAAAGAGTTTCATTAACACAACCTCTTTAATAATTTCTTGACATCTATGGGGTATATTAATATAATCTAATGTAGACTATATTGGAGAACTATTTTTTGAAATAGATAAAACGCTGTCAAGGAGGTGTTTACATTGAAAAGAACTTATCAACCCAAAGTAAGACAAAGAAGTAAAGAGCATGGATTCAGAAAAAGAATGAGAACAACTGCAGGTAGAAATATCTTAAGAAGAAGAAGAGAAAAAGGAAGAAAAAGACTGTCAGCGTAAGGCCTAATTTAATAAGGCCTTTTTGTTCCATTGTAATCAGTTAGGATGTTAATGAATGGAAAAAGAAAATAGAATAAGAAAAAACTCTGACTTTAGAGTGGTTTATTCAAAGGGTAAATCCTATTCAGACTATAATTTGGTGTTGTTTATTAAAAAAAGACCGGATAACGGAAAAAAATTTGGAATAACGACTGCTAAAAAAATGAAAAAAGCCGTTGACAGAAATAAAATAAGAAGAAGATTGAGAGAAATCATCAGAAAGCATTTTGATTTTACGCAATCCGGTTACGATATAATCATTATGTGTCGATTGAACGGCAAAGATGCTAACTTTTCTCAATTGGAAGAATCTTACGTGAGACTACTCAAAAAATCAAAGGTTTGGAAGAAGGAATTGAATTGAAAAGAATGCTAATAGGTTTAATCAAGATCTATCAAAGCTATTCTAAAAGGAATGGAAGAAGTACCTGTAGGTTTTATCCTACATGCTCACAATACTCACTGGAAGCTCTCGAAAAATATGGGTTACCGAAAGGGATTGTACTGAGTGTCAAGAGAATATTCAGATGTCACCCTTTTAATCCTGGTGGATATGACCCTTTAATATAACCTGGAGGTTAAATCAATGCAAATTATCGCTAGACCCTTGGGATTTATTGTCAAAATTATTTATGACTTGCTGTCTGTACTTGACAATCCCATCATATCAGCATATGCGCTATCAATCATCGTAGCATCAATATTATTGAAACTCGTATTATTCCCGTTAACCAAAAAACAAACAGATTCAATGAAGAAAATGCAGGAATTAAATCCCCTATTATCACAGCTAAAACAAAAATATAAAAATGATAAAGAGACATTGAATAGAAAAACCATGGAGCTTTATAAAGAGAATAATGTCAATCCTATGGGCGGATGTTTACCTCTATTGATTCAATTTCCATTTTTAATCGGTTTCTTCTATGTTTTAAGAGAACCTGTGACTTATGTGTTTAGTGGAAACCAAGCCACATATGACGCTATCAACAAAAGCTTTATATGGATTAAGGATTTGGGATTTGCTGCTAATGCTCAAGTATCAGAAGGTGTCATAAATGGAATAAATCTTGGAACAGCGTTGCCTTTAATAGGACAAGCGCTACCAGTTTTAGCCATATTGGCAGGTATAACCACATACATCCAAACTAAGATGACAACAGCCGGACAATCAGGCGGAAATGAACAACAGGCAGCAACTCAGAATACTATGGCAATCATGATGCCTTTTATGATATTCTTTTTCGCATTGAATTTCCCAGCAGGTTTGACTCTGTACTGGGTGGTCAGTAATCTTTTCCAAATTGCTCAGCAATATCTAGCATTGCATAATGGTAAAAGACTATTGGAGGTTAAGACAAAATGAGATCTATAATAAAAGAAAGTTTATCAGTTGAAAAAGCTGTAAGTGAGGGACTAGAAGAACTTAATGCTGATATCAATGAGGTTGAGATAGAGATTCTTCAAGAACCGAGTAGAAGCTTTCTGGGATTATTGTCAAAAAATGCAAAAGTAAAGCTAACAGTAGTGGATGGTCCCAAGGAAAAAGCAAAAGAGTTTCTGACGACACTTCTAGAAAAAATGGATCTTCGTTGTGATTTTGACATAACACTAGAAAGTGAAGTGTTGAAGGTTCAGGTATCTAATATCAACAATAAAGATAAGGGTATTATGATTGGTAAGAGAGGTAAGAATCTCGATGCTATGCAATACATCCTAAGCCTGGTCATCAATAAGGAAAGACAAACTTATATTAGAACAATTATTGACGTTGAGGATTACAGGACAAAAAGAGAAGAGACACTAGTCAGACTGGCCTATAAGATGGCAGAAAAAAGCAGATACTATAACAAGAAGGTCAGACTTGAGCCCATGAATCCTTATGAGAGAAGAATCATACACTCAGCGCTTCAAGGGGAGAAAGATATAATAACGTACTCCGAAGGGGAAGAGCCTTACAGAAAAGTGATTATTGAAACAAAATAAAACATCGAACCCGGTAGTATATCGGGTTTTTTTTGATTATTGGGAGGAACAATATGAATATCGGTACGATTGCAGCAGCAGCTACCTCTCCCGGGATTGCAGGCATAGGGATTGTAAGAGTAAGCGGAAACAAATCCCTCGAGATAGTAACAAATATTTTCAAAAGCAAGAATGGAAAAAGCCTGGCAGAATTAGCATATAGAAAAATGTACTATGGGTGGATCATCGATCCGGAGAATGAGAAGGTAATTGACGAGGTACTGGTCGTTTACATGAAAGCTCCCGATACATATACAAGAGAGGATATCGTTGAAATAAACTGCCACGGAGGTATTATTTCTGTGGAGAAAATCTTGCGATTACTTCTTGATCAAGGCGCTAGACTGGCAGAAAGAGGGGAGTTCACCAAAAGAGCATTCTTGAATGGTAGAATCGATCTTACTCAGGCAGAGGCTGTAATGGATCTTGTTAGTGCCAAAACAAAGAACAGCTTTGAGCTGTCCTTGCACCAATTGGAGGGAAGACTCTCAAGGGAAATAGAAACCATAAGACAGAATTTGATGGACCTGATTGCCCAGATAGAAGTCAACATTGATTTTCCTGAATACGACGAGGAAGAAATGACAATGGATGACATTTTAAGTATTTCCCGGGAAATAGCTCAAAAAATCGAAAAATTAGTACAATCCTCAGAAACAGGAATCATATACAAGGAAGGCCTAAAGACATTGATACTGGGCAAACCTAATGTTGGAAAATCGTCTCTTATGAACTACCTGTTGAATGAAAACAGGGCTATAGTTACAGAAATTCCAGGAACAACCAGAGATACAATTGAAGAGTTTGTGAATCTGGCTGGCGTTCCACTTAAAATAATTGATACGGCAGGTATCCGGAATACTGAAGACATCGTCGAAAAAATTGGTGTTCAAAAGGCATTGGAAAAGATAGAAGAAGCGGATCTTATTCTCATGGTTTTTGATGCCTCCAAGGAGTTGGAGGTTGAAGATCTCATGATTATTGACCATATAAAAGGTAAAAATGTTTTTTATTTGCTGAATAAGACGGATTTGAAGGAGATGATATCCTTTGATCGTTTGGAATATGTAAAGAAGGAACTAATTAGAATCTCTATAATGAATAATGAAGGACTTGAAGAAATTGAGAAAAAGGTCAGAAAAGAATTTTTAAGTGGTAAATTGAACATCGATAATGATACAATTGTAAGCAATATTAGGCACAAAAATTTATTAGTCAAGGCCAAACAATCTATCTATGACGTAATCGCAAGTGTAGAGAACGGACTAACTCTAGAGTGTGTCGAGGTTGATATTATGGATACCTTGGCGTATCTTGGGGAGATAACCGGGGCATCAGTAAAAGAAGATTTGATGGATAAGATATTTTCAGAGTTCTGCATTGGCAAGTAACTGGAGGCAAATTTGAAAGAAGATATTAGATTTTTAGCAGGCAACTATGATATTGTCGTTATTGGCGCAGGCCATGCTGGTTGTGAAGCTGCTCTAGCTGCTGCAAGAATGGGTAAAAAGACGCTCATATTGACTATGAGCTTGGATGCCATAGCCATGATGGCTTGCAACCCGAACATTGGTGGAACGGGAAAAGGACACCTAGTAAGAGAGATTGATGCCTTGGGCGGAGAGATGGCTTTGATTACAGATGCGTCAATGATTCAATTTAAGATGCTAAATACCTCCAAAGGTCCTGCAGTTCATTCTTTGCGTGCTCAAGCAGACAAGAGACAGTATCATGTCAATATGAAACAGGTAATAGAGAATGAGAATAATCTGGATCTGAAACAGGCAGAAGCTATCAGGATAGATGTTGACGGCGGAAAAGTGAAGGGTGTATTGACTAGAACAGGTGGTTATTATAAAACAGATGCCATCATTGTTTGCACGGGAACCTATCTGAAAGGCAGAATATATATTGGTGAGGTCAATTATGAGGGAGGACCGTCGGGGCTTTTCCCAGCCAATGCATTATCTCAATCATTGAAGGACAATGGGATACAACTTAAGAGATTTAAGACAGGAACACCAGCCAGGGTCCACAGAGACTCGATTCATCTTGAGAAGATGGAGCTTCAAGAAGGCGACAGCGATATTGTACCTTTTTCATTCATGACCGAGTCAGTCAATATAGATCAGGTACCCTGCTATCTAACTTATACCAACGAATCAACCCATGATATCATAAGACAAAACCTTTCTAGATCACCTATGTATGCTGGTCATATGGAAAGTGTAGGGCCTAGATACTGTCCTTCTATAGAAGATAAGGTTGTCAGATTTTTTGATAAGACAAAACATCAGATATTTGTTGAGCCGGAGGGTAGAGACACCAAAGAAATGTATATACAGGGATTTTCGACAACACTGCCTGAAGAGGTTCAGCTTCTAATGTATCAGAGTGTGGAAGGTCTTGAGGATTGTCAGATTATGAGACCCGCCTATGCTATAGAATATGATTGCATTGACCCTACTCAATTGCGGAGAACACTGGAGATTAAGACTATTGAAAACCTGTATTTTGCAGGCCAGGTAAATGGAAGCTCAGGTTACGAAGAGGCAGCCGGTCAAGGACTGATTGCCGGAATAAACGCCGTATTGAAACTCAATGGAAGAGAGCAGATTGTGCTGGATAGATCAGAGGCTTATATTGGTGTATTGATAGATGACCTGGTGACCAAGGGTACAGATGAGCCCTATAGAATGATGACGTCAAGGGCTGAATACAGGTTAGTGCTCCGACAGGACAATGCAGATTTGAGATTAACGGAGAAGGGATACGATGCAGGATTGGTCAGAGAAGATAGGATGGGAAAATTTCTGTCAAAGAAGGATCAGCTTGAAAAGGAAATTCTTAGGCTGAAGGGTACCATTATCACACCTAAACCCGAGATTAATGTGTATCTGATGGAACTTGACTCTGTCCCTTTAAAATCAGCGATAACGCTATATGAGCTCCTTAGAAGACCGGAACTCAACTACAAAAGGCTGACGAACCTTGATGTCAATCGACCTGATTTGGATAAAAACATCATCACCCAAATAGAGACACAAATCAAGTATGAAGGCTATATCGCAAAGCAATTCAAGCAGATTGAACAGTTTAAAAAGCTGGAAAATAAAAAAATACCTGAAAACTTAGATTATAACGATATTAAAGGACTAAGACTAGAAGCGAGACAGAAGTTATCAAAAATATTACCTGATTCTTTAGGTCAAGCCTCGAGAATTTCAGGCGTTTCACCTGCTGATATAAATGTTTTGATGATTTATATGGAACAAAAAAAGAGGATGAAAGAGTCAGATGAGTAATCTATTGGAAACATTATTTCGACAATCAAATATATCATTCACCCCACAACAGATTAACCGGTTTATGTCGTATGAAAAATTGATTCAAGAGTGGAACCAAAATATAAACATAACGGCAATCACGGAAAGCATGGACATCTATATCAAGCATTTTATTGACAGTGTAGTCATCAACCAACATATCACGGAAAAACAACCATACAGTCTGATAGACGTTGGAACAGGTGGAGGATTTCCAGGTATTCCTATGAAGATAATGGATGAAACCATTCAATTGACACTTCTGGATAGTTTGAATAAGCGAATTGCTTTTTTGCAGACCGTCGTGGAAACCTTGGATCTGAGAGATGTAAAGTTGATACATGGAAGAGCTGAGGATTTTGGTTCTAATGTTGATTTTCGAGAGAAATATGATGTAGCCACTTCAAGAGCAGTTGCAGCAATCAATGTTTTATCAGAGTATTGTCTTCCTTTCGTCAAAGTTGGCGGTGTTTTTATTGCCTTAAAAGGTGAAAATGTCGAAGATGAATTGAAAAATGGAGAAAAAGCTGTTAAATTATTAGGTGGAGAGATAGAGAATGTCATTAAATACGTGATTCCGGGAACTGATATCGGCAGAAGTGTTGTTATCATCAAAAAAATAGCCGCTATACCGGATAAATACCCTAGAAAAGCAGGCACACCTTCCAGAAAACCACTCTAAATAAATCACACAAGGAGATATAATGGAACCCTTACAAAAAGTTGAGCTAATCAGCATGGATAAGATTTCACCTAACCAACATCAACCAAGAAGGGCGTTTGATCAAAAATCACTCAAAGAGCTTTCGTCTTCCATTAAATCATATGGATTGATTCAACCGATATCACTGCGAGAGAAAGACAGTGGGCATTATGAAATAATAGCCGGTGAGAGAAGATTCAGGGCTGCACAATTGGCAGGAATGAAAGAGATACCGTCAATTGTAATGGATTTGGCTGATAAGGACTCATCTGCCATTGCACTGATAGAGAATCTTCAAAGAGAAGATTTAAACGCATTGGAAGAAGCAGAAGCCTATCTGAATCTGATGATTGTTTTTGGAATCAATCAAAGCGAACTTGGAGAGAGGATCGGTAAGAGACAGTCTACAATTGCCAATAAGTTGAGATTGCTCAAACTCCAGGATGATATTAAGGACATGATAATTGATGGTAAACTCACAGAAAGGCATTGTAGGTGTTTGCTTAAACTCAAGAATGAACCTTTGCAACTCAAGGTTGCCAGGAAGATTTTAACGAAAAATATGACCGTTGCAGAGACGGAGAAGCTTATTGATGGTATAATTAAAAAACGGGACGGGAAAAAAGAAAACGAACCAAAACGTTCAGTCAAGAATTACATCAATTATAAAATATACATTAATACAATCAAGCATGCCTATAATGAAATATTGAAGACAGGTGTGAGAGCTGGTTATGAAGAGAAGGAAGACGAAGAGCACATAGAAGTGAAGATAAGGATTCCAAAAAACAGGACATGAGGTGACGCATGGGCAAAATCATAGCGATATTCAACCAAAAGGGTGGCGTTGGCAAAACGACTACCAATGTGAACCTGTCATCTATATTGGCATCAAAGGGTCAGAGGATCTTGTCAGTTGATATTGACCCTCAGGGCAACTCCACCAGTGGTTTTGGCATAGATAAGAACCAGTTGGAAGTTACCATATATGACTGTTTATTTAATGAGACGCCAATAGCTGAGGCTATTATTGTAATGGGTGTTGAAACTCTACATGTTTTGCCTGCAAACATAGATCTTGCCGGGGCTGAGATTGAGCTCACAAAAGCTGACCATAGAGAGAATACATTAAAGCATATACTAAACGGAATCAGAAATGATTATGATTATATTTTCATAGATTGCCCACCCTCTCTGGGATTGTTGTCAATAAACGCTCTGACTGCTTCAGACAGTGTGATTATACCAATCCAGTGCGAGTACTATGCTCTTGAGGGAGTGAGCCAGTTGGTAAACACAGTAAAATTAGTCAAGAGAAATCTGAATCCCAAGCTTGAGATAGAAGGTATTGTATTAAACATGTATGACGGCAGAACCAATCTTTCTATTCAGGTTGTAGAAGAAGTAAAAAAGTACTTCAGAAATAAGGTTTACAAATCCATCGTACCCAGAAATGTAAGACTGGCAGAGGCACCAAGCTTCGGAATGTCCATAGTCGAATATGACAGCAAGTCAAAAGGTGCAGAAGCCTATAGCTTACTGGCAGACGAATTTTTAGAAAGGAATTGAGGGGGATTATATGGTAACTAAGAGAAAAGCTTTAGGAAAAGGATTATCGGCATTGATAACTGAAGAATTAGAGAAGATTGACGAGAACTCAATTGTTAACATCAAGCTGGATCTGATTGTGCCAAACCCCATGCAGCCTAGAAAATCAGTGGATGACGAAAAAATTGATGAACTTGCCAAATCAATTGAAAGGCATGGCGTCATTCAGCCAATAATTGTTAAAAAAGTGGAAGACCACTATCAGATAATCGCCGGAGAGAGAAGATGGAAAGCCTCCAGAAAGGCTGGATTGAAAGAGATACCTTCCATAGTCAGAGACATAGGAAATAGAAGCCAGGAAGAAATGGCTCTTACTGAAAATATTCAAAGAGAAGACCTTAATTCCATAGATGAAGCATTGGCATATCGTGTAATCATGGAAAGATATGATATAACCCAGGAAGAGGTCTCGGATATTGTTGGAAAGAGCAGGGTTTATGTCACAAATATACTCAGACTCTTGAAGCTTCCCATATATGTACAGCAATACATCGCTGAAGGAATATTATCGACAGGGCACGGCAAGGCACTAATCGGTTTGGGCGAAAAAGAGACCAAGGACGTTACTAAGCAGATTATAGATAAACACTTGAGTGTCAGAGAGACAGAGAATCTGGTAAAGAACCTGAAAGAACAACAAAAATCAGGTAAAAAGAGAGCCCTTAAGAAAGTGAAGGAAGCTAATATCATGCATATTGAAGAAACCTTATCTGAAGAACTGGGAACAAAGGTTGATATTCAACGGAGCAGAAAATCAGGTAGGATTCAGCTTTTTTTCACAGATGATGAAGACCTGTCTAGAATCATCAATCTTTTATCAGACAAGTTTTGAATCGGATAAATATTTCACATGAAATCAAAGCATAGCCCAACCATAAAGGCTATGCTTTTTTAATGAATCATAGGTAGATGATATTTATTTAACAATTATAAGAAAGACTGATTTCTTTACATTATCTGATAAAATTTATCATTTAATAGAAAGAACAGCTATAAACCTGTTTATTATTATTAAAATAGATGAAGATTGCGATAAATATGTCAATTTAAATTGACATAAAATTAACAGTATCGTATAATATCCTTGGTATCCTGAAAAACTGTAATTATAAGGAGGTATAAAGTGCAAAAGGTTATAGACATTAAAGAAAATGTAGCTAAGTTTGAAGAGTTGTCAGCTTATATTGAAAGACAGGACGTGTCTCAAGGTGTATTGATGCAAACGTTACACAAGGCACAAGAATTATTTGGTTATTTACCTATTGAAGTTCAAAAGTTTGTATCTGAAAAAACCAAAATACCAATGGCAGAAGTTTATGGAGTTGCAACATTCTACACACAATTCTCATTAGAACCAAAAGGAACCTATACCGTAGGTGTCTGTATGGGTACAGCATGTTATGTCAAAAGCTCCCAGCTAGTTTTGGACCAATTGATAAAAACCTTGAAGGTATCGGTTGGAGAAACCACTGAAGATGGATTGTTTACTTTGGAAGCGACGAGATGCTTAGGCTGCTGCGGTCTTGCACCGGTCATCATGATTGGGGACTCAGTTTACGGCAAGCTAGAACCTAAGAAAATCCCGGAAATTATAGAGAGCTATAGAAAATAAAAAGGAGGCAGACATGAAATCATTAGATGAGTTAAAGAAAATAAGAGATGAAGCCAAGAAGAACCTTGAGTTAAGAGATTCCGAAAAAACTACCAGAGTTGTGGTCGGTATGGCAACCTGTGGCATTTCAGCCGGAGCGAGACCGGTATTGCAAAGCTTTATAGAAGAGGTACAAAAGAGACATCTGAATGAAGTTCAGGTCGTGCAGACAGGATGCATTGGTATGTGCACTTATGAGCCTATAGTGGAAATCACTACCCCAGACAAGGATAAGGTGACTTATATACACATGGATGTTGATAAGGTCAAGCGCGTTGTAGCAGAGCATCTTGTACATGGGCGTGCTGTAAGGGAATATACAATCGGATACATAAAATAATCTAATGGCATCATACAAAGGAGGGCAAGTATGGCTATTTACAGATCACATGTTTTAGTTTGTGGAGGTACAGGATGTGCTTCATCTAAATCAGACTTGATAAAAAAGAGATTCGAAGAGAAAATCATCGAAATGAATCTTGATAAAGAAGTTCAAGTTATAAG
>JAHRFV010000282.1 GCA_019084435.1 Dethiosulfatibacter sp. | reverse complement strand
GGCATTTGTCAGCGGTGCTAACGGTATGTGGTTTACACTGGGAGCCAGACTAGGTTGCTTGTTTTTGGGATTGTTTCTGGCTAGGCCATTAAGAGAAGCCAATATATATACAGTTCCTGAATATATATTGGCTTCTCTTAATGGCCTAGCCAGAAACAATCCCAAAAACAAGCAACCTAGGCTGGCTCCCAGTGTAAACCACATACCGTTAGCACCGCTGACAAATGCCGCTTGTGCTGTTCCTATGGTTGATGCACCACCTACCAGGGTTCCGATAATACTGGCAGCTACTTTAGAGCTTGAGAAGTTTCTACCGCCGATAGAAAAATCCTTTGAATTCTTTATTTTCTTGCTAGAGTTGATCCCCACATAGGATACCACCATTAAAGTCAAAACTGTGCTGATCAGATATGCTCCATTTTCCAATTTGTCCTCCGGTGTTTTATACTTCTGCCGCTTCTGTTTCCTCTATTTCCTTCAATCTTTTCCACAATGTTGTACGACTGATGCCTAATTTTTTTGCAAGTAAAGCCTTGTCATTACCCACTTCTTTTGTTATAGTATCGATTATTTGCATTTCCATATCCTTTAGGCTTCCTTTATCAATGGTTATGCACCTTTCTGACTTGTCCGGGTCTCTACCTTCAAATTTTTCACTAAGTATATCTTCAACCAATTCCTTTGTTATTATACTATCCTCACATAAAAGAACCACTTTTTCCACAAAATTCTCTAATTCTCTGATATTCCCGGGCCAACTGTATTCCTGTATTAGATTCATGGCATCTTTATCAATACCCTTAATATCTTTATTAAATTGATTCTTTTTGATTGCTAGAAATTCATTGGCTAAGCTTGTTATATCTTCTTTTCTTTTTCTCAAAGAAGGTAGTATAAGATTTAAAATATTAATTCTGAAATACAAATCCTCTCTGAATTTCTTTACTTTGACTAGCTGGTACAAATCTGTATTGGTAGCAGCGATTATCCTGACGTCAGTATTGATAATCTGATCTCCACCGATCCTAAACACTTCTTTCTCCTGAAGCACTCTTAGCAGTCTGCCTTGCAATTCCATGGGTATCTCAGAAATCTCATCCAAAAAAATTGTCCCTTTATGGGCTAGCTCAAACACACCAATCTTGCCGCCTTTCCTGGCGCCTGTAAAGGCTCCTTCTTCATATCCAAACAGCTCACTTTCCAACAATGTTCCCGGAAGTGCCGCACAATTGATGGCAACAAAAGATTCATTCCTGCGATTACTGTAATTATGAACACTTTGGGCAAACAATTCTTTACCGGTACCAGTTTCACCATAAATTAAAATAGTTGAGTCTGTCTCTGCAAATTTTTTGGCTTTCTTGATGCATTGATGAATTGCATGACTTGAACCTTTTATGTTCTCAAATCTATATTTGGCATAAAATCCACTAGAATACAACTTATGTCGGACTTTTCTTTCCAAATTCTGGAGCTGCGAGACAGCTTTAAAGGTTATAACCAGACCCACCTGCTCATTATCGACTATGATAGCCACGCGGTTGATAATATATTGTGTATCATCAATTTTTATAAGCATGTTATAGGCTATTTTACCTTCTCCATACAAGGCACTCATTGTTGTATTCACACCAAAATCCAAAATAGAACGATTCAATATCGTTTTTGATTCGACTCTCAGTATTTTCTCGGCATAAGGATTAAAAGTCGTTATGACATTGTTAGTATCCAACGCAATAATGCCCTCGTCAGAATAATCTAGAATAGCCTTGAGTCTTTCTGTTTTTTCTTTTTCTCTTTTATTCAAGTCTACAATATTCTTTGCTATTGTTATGGCTTCTCTGATTGATTCATCAGTGCTTTTTATTATAATTGCTTTTGTATAATTGTCGCTTTTTAAATCTTCTATACAGCTGCCCATTCCCAAAAGAGTGATACTTTCATTTTGAGGTCTGTTATTGAACTGGTTTTCCAGCTCTTCACGGTTTGTATAGGCGAAAATAGTCAGGTCCAAGTTCAAGTAACTTTTTAATTTTTTTAGACTTTCGACACTCTTATTGTTATAGACTACCATGTACATTTTTGAATTGTACTCTCTGGCTTTATAGATGGCTGAGATAAGATCAGCAACGCTAATCTCAATCTCTATAACAGGTATGCTTGCGATATCCTTTATAGCTGCTGCTGTTCCGCCCTGACTGATTATGACATCATAGTTTGCTTCAACACTTTTGGCATAATGGACGCCATTTTTTAAGATACCACCCTCAAATACGTCGATAATGACACCCATATCTTCAGCTATTCTTTTTGCTTTTTCTGTCAATTCTCTATATGTTGATATTAAAAGTATTTTATAATCCATAAGACCATCCCACATTTCATAAGCTTTTAGTCATTATAGCACAGTCGTTCATGCTGTTCAAATTAAGCTTATTAAGCATATATTTTAGCAACTTCCTCATTCCTGAGTACTCGCAAAACACCTTGTGCCAAGGCTGGCATTTCAAAACCGCCCGGGTATACAATAATATCTGCTATAAATGATGTTCTTTGCTTAAGCCACCCAACAAACAGATCATCATAGGCCAATCCACCTGTCAGAATAATCCTGTCGACATCGCCACACAAGACAGTTGCAGCTGCGCCAATTTCCTTAGCTACTTGATAAGCCATTGCGCCATAAATCGTTTCAGCATACTTGTCGCCATTCTTGATTCTCTTTCCTATTTCCTGGCCATCCTTGGTTCCAAGATAAGCAACTAGACCGCCACCACCAACTAGTTTTTTTCTTAATTCCTTCTTGGTGTATTTACCAGAATAACATATTTCTATCAAATCTCCAATAGGAAGTCCTCCGGTTCTTTCAGGAGAAAATGGACCATCGCCATCTAGACAATTATTGACATCTATAATTCTTCCTTTCTTGTGCATTCCAGCAGAAATACCACCACCAAGATGTACTGTTATAAAATTGTAGTCCTCATATTTTCCACCCATTTCGGATGCCGCTTTTCTAGCAGCTGCCTTTTGACTCAATGGATGATCCTTGGATTTCCTCTTTATCTCTGGGAATCCCGAAATTCTTGCATAATCCTCAAGCTCATCAACAATGACAGGGTCTACTACATATGAATTGATGCCTAAATCCTTTGCAATCTCATTTGCCAGAATACCACCAAGATTGGAGGCATGCTGACCCATAACGCCTACCTTTAAATCTTCGAGCATAGCTTCATTGACAATATAGGTTCCACCTTCAACCGGTTTCATGTTGCCACCTCTGCCGACAACTGCGTCTAATGTCTTAAGGTCAACGTCATGTGAATCGATGAACTCTCTGATAGTATCTAAACGGTATTGAAACTGATCGTATATCATGTCATACTGGTCAATCTCATTGTGGTCATGACTGATACTCCAGTCAATGATTGCATTTTCATTCTCAAAAATGCTGATTTTTGTAGAGGTAGATCCGGGATTGATTACTAATATTTTATAGGTTTGCAAAATTCGCCTCCTGAATGATATTGTTATAACGCCTGATTTGAGCATAATATGCCCAAGGCGATAGAATTCAATTTTGATTGTGGTGAACTAGCTCTCGAAGTGAGGATTATAGGTACTTTAGCACCCATCAATATACCTGCCTTTTCTGCTTCCGCGAAATACTCCATGGATTTATTCAATATATTGGCAGACGACAAGTCGGGTGGGATTAGCACATCTGCCTTACCAGCTACAGGATTCTCAATTCCCTTGTGTATTGCGGCTTCGGCTGAAACAGCATTATCCAGTGCTAGCGGTCCTCTGACAATACATCTCTTTATAACTCCCTCTTTGTTCATTCGGGTTATAGTTTCTGCATCAACAGTAGCCTGAATTTTAGGATTCACTTTCTCAACAGGACATATCAAAGCAACCTTGGGAGTTTCTATCCCCAGAGCATGTGCCACGTTGACAGCATTTTCAATAATCATTATTTTTTCTTCAAGCGTTGGGTTTATATTGATGGCGGAGTCACTTAAAATAAAAAACCTGTCGAAATTTTTAACTTTTATGACACCAACATGAGAAATCAACTGGTTCCCTATGAGATCAAAATCCTTGTTTAGTATTGCTTTCAAGATAACAGAGGTATCCAAAAATCCCTTCATGATCGCCTGTGCTTCTTTCCGATTCACCAAGGATGCAGCAATATAGGCTGATTTTTCAGCACTATCAGATTCAATTATGCTTATATTAGCAAGATCCAATCCTATCTCATGGGATAAGCTCTGTATCTTGGTCCTGTCACCAATCAATATAGGAGTTATCAGATTGTTGTCCAGTG
>JAHRFV010000322.1 GCA_019084435.1 Dethiosulfatibacter sp. | reverse complement strand
GCTTTTATACCTGTTTTAATGATTTTCGCAGGTCGATTACTACCCAAATACGGACCCACAAAAATGGTTATCGCAGGAGCGACTGTATTATCATGCGGGCTTTTGATAGCCAGTAGAACGTCTTCTCTCGCTATGCTATACTTAGGGTATGGTGTTTTGGGCGGAGCTGGCATCGGCATCACTTACGGTATCCCAATTGCTACTTGTGTCAAATGGTTTCCTGATAAGAGGGGTATGATTACAGGATTGATTGTTGCGGGATTTGGTCTTGGCTCGGTGTTTTATGCGCCTGTTGCTACAATTTTGGTTACCAATTATGGACCTTTGAACACGTTTTTCATACAGGCCATATATACAATTGTAGGAGTTATTATAGGTGGAAGACTGATGCGTGCCGCACCTGATGGTTATATTCCTGAAGGTTGGAGTCCACCACCGGTGAAAGCAGGACATGTTGGACCAAGCAAGTATGACTTCACCCCTAAAGAAATGCTCAGAACTCCTCAATACTACTTTTTATTGATCACCTACACTTTTGCAAATGTAGCTGGGTTGATGATTATCGCCCATGCTTCACCTATCGGACAACAAGTGGCAAACCTATCAGCCTTGGAAGCAGGCTCCGTTGTAGGCATTCTTGGCATTGTCAACACATTCGGAAGACTGTTCTGGGGTACAGTGTCAGATAAGATAGGCAGGATGCGGGTTGTATTTATCATGTATGTTATCAGCGCTATAACTATGTTCAGCTTGAATTCATTAGGAACTTTCTGGCTATATGCTCTTGGCGTAGCTTTGGTTGCCTTCTGTTTTGGCGGTGCAATGGGAACATTCCCTTCTATCGCTGCAGATTTTTATGGTCCCAAATATGTCAGCATGAATTACGGATTTATTTTCTTGGCTTATAGCGTTGGTGGAATTGTAGGTCCACGTTTGGCGGCTGTGATAGTCGAGTCATCCAACGGAAGTTATCAGATGGCTTTTGTAATAACAGGAGTGCTGTGTTCCATTGGTGCCGTTATGGCGCTACTTGCCAAAGCCCCAAAATCGCCAATAGAAATACAAAAAGTCAGTTGATTCTCGAAAATGCATTAAATTGATTAGCTATACTAAAATTGCAATAGTTCCAGACATTGTCCGGAACTATTTTTGTCTATCAATGCCTTGAAGAAATCTAATGCTAGCTATAGTTAAACTGTCTGATATTAAATCGAAATGAATAATTGATTGACATATTTATAATGAAGAGTATAATTAACATTAAAGAGACATATGTCAATAACTATTCATGAGTTTCCGTTTTTATATAATTGATAATGTTTGTTATTTTAATGTAAATGAGGTGTTTGAAACGTGCCAAGACCAAGAAAGTGGAGAAAAGTATGTAGTTTACCTGATTCAGATAGATTTGGACCACTCAATGCCAAGAGTGAACAAAACGATTTTGTTATAATGTCGGTTGATGAGTATGAGACCATTAGACTGATTGATCTAGAAGGATTCACACAGGAAGAATGTGCAAAACAAATGAATATTGCTCGTACGACAGTTCAAGGTATGTATACTGATGCTAGGTTAAAGCTAGCAGAATCTCTTGTAAATAGTAAAGTGTTAAGAATTCAAGGTGGCGATTATAAACTATGTGACAGTTCAGATAAGGCCTGTTACGGAAAAGGTTGTCGCAGACACCAACATGGAAAGGTTGTAACATAAT
Organism: Dethiosulfatibacter sp.; assembly: GCA_019084435.1. The sequence goes on along the minus strand of JAHRFV010000322.1, from coordinate 6,083 downwards.
ATAATTTTTATAAGGAGATATGATTATATGCTAGTTAAAACACTTGTGGAAAACACTACAAAAACCGAAGGTCTTGAAGTCGAGCATGGACTGAGCCTTTATATTGAAACCCAAAAACACAAAATTCTTTTTGATTTGGGAGCAAGTGGTATTTTTGCAAATAATGCAATGAAAATGGATGTTGACTTAACTAATGTAGATATGGTCGTTATTTCACACGGACATTATGATCACGGTGGTGGACTTAAAACATTTTTGGAATTGAACTCGAAGGCTAAAATATATGTAAATCAAAAGACATTTGAGAAACACTATGCCAATAGACCTAATGATGTCAAGAAATACATAGGATTAGACGAAGCACTATTAGAAAATGACCGCTTTATTTTCGCGGGGACTAATATGGTTATAGATGATGAGATTGAGTTGTTTTCAGGTGTAAAAGCTGTGAGGTTGAATCCATCCGGAAACCAGGATCTTTTGATGATGAATGGCGATGAGTTTAAAGCCGATGATTTTCGACATGAACAAAACATGATAATAAAACAGGAAGATAAAGCAATTTTGGTTGCTGGTTGCGCTCATAATGGGATAGTAAATATTATGGATCATTATCATAACATGAAAGATGAGTTTCCAAATTACGTGATTGGTGGTTTTCATTTGTACAATCTTTCCAGAAACACGAATGAAGATCCGATGCTTGTTGGAGAGATTGGTGAAAACTTATTAAAAACCGGTTCTAAATTCTATACAGGTCATTGCACCGGTATCGAATCATATAATCATTTAAAGAAAATATTGGGAGATAATATTGATTATTTGGCAACCGGTAGTCAGATAATTATCTGATCAACCCGTTTTCTAATCATTCATAGGTATAGGTCCTAGGTAGTTCATTTGGATAGAATATTATAATAGTGTAACAAGAATCTTGTTGGATAGGGGTGCTTAAATGTTTAAATATGAAACACCGGAATATGAAGTCATTGCAACAGAGGATCCTTTTGAGTTGCGTCAATATGAAAGTTTTTATATTGTCGAGTATGATAATGTAAATGATCCTGAAATAAATAATGGATTTGGAACACTTTTTCGCTATATAAGCAGTGATAATGCTGAAAAAAAGAAAATCAGTATGACAGTTCCTGTTATTGAAGAAATGACAGGCAATGGACTAAAAATGGCTTTTGTAGTTCCAAAAGAGCACTGGGACAATACGCCAAGGCCAAACAATCCACATTTGAGTGTTAAGGAATTTGGACATGGTCAGTTTGCAGTGATAAGATATAGTGGTTTTTCAAATACAGATAAAGAAAAATTGAAACTGGAGATGCTAGAATCTTGGATTGATCAGAATGGTTACAAAAAAGCTTCGAATCCCATGCTGGCGTTTTATAATGCGCCATTTACTCCGCCTATGTTCAGAAGAAATGAAATAATGATACGGGTGGACAATAAGTAATTCATTTAATTCAATCAATTTTGTACTTTAAAGAGCTTACTGATCTCACCAAACAGTAGAGGGATCAAAGAAAAGCCAAATGCTATCATCAAATGATTAATTGATAAAGAGTGAATTGCAAAGATGCTCCTAAAAGCTGGTGTCATCAGAATAATAAATGTCAACACATAAGAACCTGCAACGGCTATGTTTAGATATCTGTTGCCAAACAATCCGATTTTAAACAATGACTTGGTTTCTGATCTGCCTGAAAAAGCACGTAGTAGCTCTCCACTAATCAAGGTAAGAAAAGCGAAAGTATTGGCGTAATCAGGATTGATACTAAAGCCAAATCTGAATGACAGCAGAGTTGCCAATGCTAATCCAGTTGCTTGAAAAAGAACACTCAGGGTCATCTTTTTGTCAACAATGGGAGCATCAGGATTACGAGGTTTTTGCTTCATCACATCATCTTCTTGCGGCTCCATACCGAGTGCAAAAGCTGGAAATGAATCAGTAATCAAATTGACCCACAAGAGTTGTATAGGTCTCAAAGGAGATCCCCATCCAAGAAGCATGGCAATGAAAATTAAAGCGATTTCTCCGATGTTGCATGAAATCAGAAAACTGACAAATTTACGGATGTTGCTGAATATGACTCTGCCTTCCTCAACAGCAACTACAATCGAAACAAAGTTATCGTCTGTCAGAATCATATCAGCTGCTTCCTTGGCTACATCTGTTCCGGTTATACCCATAGCAATACCTATATCCGCCTTTTTCAAAGAAGGCGCATCGTTAACACCGTCTCCTGTCATGGCTACTATGTGACCGGATTGCTTCAAAGCGGACACAATTCTGACTTTGTTGTCGGGGGATACTCTGCTGAAGGCATTTGTATAAGCTAATTTTTCCAGGAATGTAGCATCATCCATCTGATCAATTTCACGACCTGTTATGGCGGTATCCGAACCTTCTAGAAGGCCAATTTCCCTACCTATTGCAGATGCTGTAACAGCGTGGTCGCCTGTAATCATAATTGTTCTGATGCCTGCAGTATGACATTTTTCGATAGCATGAAATACCTCAGGTCGTGAAGGGTCTATCATACCCGACATCCCACAAAAAATCATATTTTCCTCTTCGCCTAGAGAGATATCCTCTGAAATCACTTCTTTGTAAGCATAACAAAGCACTCTAAGGGCATTGGATGCCCATTTCAAATAAATGGTATTGATTTGATCTCTATAACTGTCAATATCCAGAATATCATCCATAATCTGTACTCTGTCGCATATCTCTAAAATTGAATCTGGGGACCCTTTCGTAAACATCACATGTTGTCCTTCTAGGTTATGCAAAGTAGACATCATTTTCCTGTCCGAGTCAAAGGGAATTTCGCCTAATCTCGGGTATCTATTACGTATATCAGCCTGATTGTATTCTGATTTAGCAGCCATTACAATCAAAGCCCCCTCGGTAGGATCTCCTATTATGCCCACTTGCTCAGAGTCTATTGCAGCATCGTTGTTTAGTATAGCAGCCTTCATCATATAATCCAGGCTAATCGATGGAGTGATGTCTTTAATCAATCCCTCAAGACCATAACCCGTTCCGGTTACTTCATACTCTTTCATATCAACCATTACATTTGTAACGGTCATCTTATTCTGTGTAAGAGTCCCAGTTTTATCAGAACAAATGACAGTGGTGCTGCCAAGAGTCTCAACTGAGGAGAGGTTTTTAGCCAACACATTGCGTTTAACCATCCTCTTCATACCCAATGCCAGTATGACAGTCACAATAGCAGGTAAACCTTCTGGCACTGCTGCAACTGCAAGGCTTACAGAAATCATGAAAATCTCCATCAGAGGCATGTTTCTCAACAACCCGAGTATAAAAATTAGAATGCATACAACAATACATGTTATACCTAGTTTATTTCCAAGAGAGTTCAATTTTTGCTGTAAAGGTGTTTCTTCATCCTTTTCTTCTAAAACACCAGCAATCTTACCGATTTCTGTGTTCATTCCTGTGTCTGTGATTATACCTTGAGATCTACCATAGGTTACAGTAGTCCCCATATAAGCCATATTAATCCTTTCCGCTAGGGGAGCACCATCCTCAACTACTGCATTACTATCTTTTTCCACCGGAACCGATTCACCTGTCAGAGAGGACTCTTCGATTTTCAAATTTATGGAATTGAGTAGCTTTAAGTCAGCAGGAACAAGACTGCCAGCATCTAGCTGCACAGTATCTCCTGGCACAAGACCCTCTGATGGGATTTCTTTTATCACACCATCTCGGATAACTTTAGCGTATGGAGTAGTCATGTTTTTTAGTGCTTGCACCGCATCACCGGCACTTTTTTCCTGCTTTGCACCAACTAAAGCGTTTAAAAAAACAATTATCATAATTGCTATGGATTCTGTAAATTCACCTACAAAAGCTGAAATGATAGCGGCTGTAATTAAAATCAATATTAGGATACTTTTAAACTGATTGAAAAAAAGCCCCCAAAAAGTTATCCTTTTGGCCTCTCTTAATCGGTTTTCTCCGTATTCTTCTAATAGTTTATTTGCTTGTTCGGTAGTAAGTCCTTGTTTTAAAGGGTCCTTTTGCAAAATGTTGGCCTCCAATTTATAAATAATTTGATAATTATTATATATATTAATACTATCATTATAACACAAATAATAAAAAAGTCTCCTTGATTAAAGGAGATTTTTTAGAGTTATATAGTATAGCGCTTTATGTTATTACTATTTTCCTTTTTTTCCTATCTATCAGTATTATTGAAATGAAAATGACAAGGGATGCTATAGTGATAATCATTCCAGAGACAAAACCTTCGGGCTCATAGTATAACTCGACATAATGTTGACCTTCAGGTATTGGAATAGATATAAAGGCATCCTTAAAAGATCGAACTGTAACTTTATCACCGTTGACATAGGCTTTCCAACCATTATCAAAGGGAATGGAAGTGTACATAATGCCATCAATATCTGAATCTATCGTACCTCGGATAAACGTATCACCATATTCCTCAACTTCAAATGAATTCTCTGATAGATGATTGTAGATATCTATAAACACATCCTCATTGAAGCTATATGCTGTCAGAAACAGCGATGTAATATCTTCGGATTCAGCTGAAACAGTAATGTCTGAGTCGGGGATTCCTTTTCCGATATTGAGAATATGCTTGTGTCTCAGATTGGTAAATGTCATCGGCGGGTTGTCATCCATATCGTATGTTGGTGATTTATTGATACTTACATTTTTTAAAGTTGCTGAATTTGATATATACACATAAATATTTCTGTTATCCTCAATCTTCAGAGTTACTGATTTTCCTGAATTTTTGGTTTCTACTGATTCGAACAAGCTTTTATTGATAAGTGTTTCTGAAAAACTGTTTTGAACTCTGAATGGATTGGAACTATCTGTCCTCCAGCTCTTTTCGAATTCATATTCCAGCATAAAACCAAGCGGTAATGTATAAATGTTTTCATAAAGGTAAATACCATCCACGGTCTCAACCAATCGGGTTAGATTACTGGAATCAGTTATTTGATTATGGAGCATATATTTAACGTTTAATATTGATGCGGTTAATGGTGTATAGCCATCAAAGGAGTAGCTGTTCATAGAGCTTCTGAAACCGAGACTATTTAGATGATTGTTTAAGCCTGCAAAGGCAGTGGATGAAAATGTCGAAAAGCCTTTATAATGATGCCAGGCTGAATCGTTGTTGGTTCTTCTAACCTCTTTTTCAACTCTGTAAAAGCCAGTATCTTGTACACTTATGGTATCCAAAACCTTGCTGATCGCCTGATTGTCAGACACGTAGACAGTCCTGCTTGCAACACCCAAACCTGTTGCTGCTGTATTGATGCCAGACTCTGACATAACAATCAACAAGAGAAGAAATATCATCAGTTTTGGTTTGAATGTTTCTTTTCTATAATACACTATCAGCAATAGGTAAAAAGTCAAATAGGTCATGTTGAGATATACAATGCCAAAATGATAGTCGTCACCGGCGATGAATTGTTCAATCATCAAAAAGAAAACGATAGCGCCTGTAAAAACACTAAATATTTGCCCCTTCGACAATTGCTTTAACCCTAGAAATCCCTCAAAAGACATCGTCAAAACCATAAAAATAAAAATAAAGGATTGTCTTGCGGGGAGGCTGTTAGGGAAATGCAAACCATGCCATATAAAGTTGAAAATATTCATATTGAATCCAACCAGTAAAATTACTAAAAGTATTGTTTTCCCTGTCTTTTCTTTAAAATCGGCTTTTGGATTCATCCAATAGAATGGCAACATTAGGAATACAGCAACTGTGCTATAGATGTTGGGGTAGCGACCGGACAGTACAGCTGGTTCGACTATCATCAATCCTCTGCTCAGCATATCAAAAATTGAGAAATAGCTTGTAAATGACTTTGGGAAGTTGAAGCTGCTAGATGCGCTTGCTTGTATTGCATAATATTCGGGAAACAATAAAATAGCAGCGAATCCACCAGCTAAAAGTGAAAATATTGCAAACCTTCTGAATCTGTCAATATAATATCTCAGGTTCTTGGTTTGATTGTCAGCAACTATCAGCATCAGAAAATAG
>JAHRFV010000165.1 GCA_019084435.1 Dethiosulfatibacter sp. | reverse complement strand
GTGGTCAGAAACCTTACCCGAAATCGTAAAACGAAAAATCGTAGATACAAAAGGTGAAAATCAATCAGTAATCGCTTCTTAAAGAGGCGATTTTTTTTGATGTTGTCAAGGTGCTCTAGAATTTACGCTTACTTTTATTTAACACAATCTCTTTTTGCTCAGGATCAATAGATAATAATCTCAATGGTTTATTTACCTCTATTTGCATGTAGATATTATGAGGTACTTCACCATTTAATGCAATGACGTCTAGGTGACCATCTCCTAGCATATCTGGGTATTCTCCCCAATTCAAATAATTGATAGTACCACCTGCAGCTTCAATTGTTTCATAAGTAATATCATATGCCTTGAGTATTTCCCTAAAAATCAATTCAGAAGCAAATCCAACCCTGCCAGCAGAAACTTTTTTTCCGACAATATCCTCAAATCCCTGCACATCACTATTTTCAGGAACTGCAACTTGTATATAACTAGTTACAATTGGCAGAAATCCTGAAATATTTTTGAGTGTTACTCTACCCGTTCCGTCGGTGAGTTGTTGAAGCGCCACTGAACTAGTCATTCCTAATTGGGCATCTGCACCAACCTCAAGTAATTCCAAATTGCTTTCTGCTCCTCCTTCAGTAACTGAAACATTCAAGCCAGGGATCTCCTGCATCAAAATTTCAGAAATTTTAGTACAGACGGAATACCATGGACCTCCAATTGGACCACTCGCAATTACAATAGAGCTTGGATACTCAACTTTTGGCGAAGCAGTAGTGTCTTGCGGAGTAGGTGTTGAACATCCTGACACTAAAGAAAAAAGCAAGGTGACCATTAATACAAAAACCAAATTCCTTTTCATAACAAACTCCTTTTATTAAATGATTTTAATGGAAATTAAATATTTCCATATTAGGATCAAATTGTATTAAATATGTAGAGTCTTTCGTAATATATTCCATTTATCTTTTGTTGTTCTTGTTATCCAGCATATCATTAATCTGTTTTTTATATAAATCGAATGCTTTTTTTCTATTTAAAGCTAGCCATTTATCTGCTTCTTCCGGATTATTATCTTTTATAGCACTAAAGATCATTTCATGATCTATTATTGAAGGAGTACTTTGCCATGCTTTTAGCTTAAAATAATTTATACCTCTCTCACTATGCTCTAAAGCATCGTAAACAGCGCTAAGCAAGTATTTAACGCCACACAACTTAAATATTTTTATATGGAATTCTTTATGATGTTTGTCATATTGCTTCATTTCACCGTTATTAAAACTTTCTTTCATAACATGTAGTGTTTTTGATAAATCTAATATATCGTTATCCGAAGCTTTTTTTGCAGCTAGTTTAACAGTTATTCTTTCAAGCTCTAATCTAACATCAAGCATATCAATGAATTCAATTTCCGATATCGGCGCAACAAATATTGTGCCCCCTTGTTCAGTAAGAAAGTCTTCAGATATGAGTCTTTTAATAGCCTCTCGAACTGGACTTTCGCTCACATTATATTTGGAGGCTAAAGATTTGATTATTAGCTTTTCACAAGGCAGGTATTCGCACTCAATGATAGCACTCTTTATTTCGTAGTATACTAGTTCCTGTTTTGTTTTGAACATATTCGATATATTAACAAGCTTTTTGTCCATGTAAACTCCTTATTAAATTAGTAGAAAGATTTTGGAACAAATAAAAACATTAATTGTATTAAATATATCATATAGCATAGATTTTTATCTGTCAATAATCTATCAATTATTTTTGAATAATATATCTTTCAATTTATGAAAAAAAGCATACGTGTAATAGATCATTTAAATCCAAAATCTTCTAATATAAATGATTACAGAG
>JAHRFV010000308.1 GCA_019084435.1 Dethiosulfatibacter sp. | reverse complement strand
TTATATCATTAAATCCACTCAGGTAAAAAGCACCTATCTGAAAATAGTAATTAACCAGATATTTATTAGACCCTCCTGCAAAACCTGATATAACCTGTAGGAACAACAAAACTCCTATTCCTGCACCTATTGCCATTCCACCATTTGTCAAAACCAACGAAAATAACAATACGATTAATTGGAATGCAATGACAGGAATCACTGTCAGTGTATATGCCAAAATAGTTTTGAGAATACCTTCCACTGCAGGAAACGAAATTTCTGTTCCATGTACGATAAGTTCATTTCCCCATTCAAAAATCGTTGCCCCTAAAACATAGCCTGCCAACATGATAATTGCCAAATAAAATACAGCCGATATCATAACTACAAATACTTTGCCGATAATTAAATCAGATCTTCTTATGGGTTTTATAAGTGTCTGCTTGAGTGTTCCACCTCTATAATCATCAGCTATCAAACCCCCAAGTAGAACAGCCAGAAAAATCATCATTACATCAACTGTATTTAATAGCAGAAAAACAGGCAGACTCTGTCCGTTCATTGTTATTTGCTCGGATATACCTTCTGTTGTGTTTATCATCCTGATACCAAAAGATAAAAGTATACAAAGCATTAAAATCATGATACCTATAATATAAAACTTTTTGCTAGAAAACAATTTTATCAACTCGAATTTAATTACTTTACTCAACTTGCTTTCCTCCTTTTGTCAATTCCAAAAAATATTCTTCCAGTGATCTGTTTTGCGGTATTGCATATTTTACAGGTATTTTTTCAGATGTCAGCTCTTTAATAATTCGACCATCCTTTATTATTCCGACTTTATTGCAGAATGATTCAACTTCGCTCAATATATGTGAGGATATAAAAAAAGTCATATTCTGCTCTATTGATAGCTGCATGATTATTTCCCTGATTTCCTTAATCCCCTGTGGATCCAGTCCATTTGTTGGTTCGTCCAGTATAACAAGTGAAGGCCGATGTAACAAAGCCCCTGCTATTCCTAGCCTCTGTTTCATACCCATTGAATATGTTCTGACTCTGTCCTTGGCTCTTGTCTTCATTCCAATAATTTCAAGTGCTTCGTCTATTCTTTTTTCAGTAATACCATCGTAAAACTTCGCCATCATTCTCAAATTCCATAAACCACTGTATTGGTCTAGAAACTGTGGTGTTTCAACCATTGCTCCGACCGCTCTGATTGCATTCCTAAAATCTTTTTTAATATCATATCCATTAAGTATCACATTCCCTTTCTGAAAATGGATTAATCCCAAAATAGCTCTTATAGCTGTAGTTTTGCCAGCACCATTGGGACCCAAAAAACCATAAATGTCACCCTCTTCAACCTTCAAGTTCAATCCATCAAGCACAACCCTATCTTTATATCTTTTTTCTAGACTATTGACTTCAAGTACTGTTTTCATTGATATTCCAAACCTCCAAATCTGTTTGAATCCATTCTATTGCAAAATTGTTAAATGAAAACATTGAAGATATTAAATTTCTATTAATCATATGAAAAAGCCACCTCATTTCAGAGATGGCTTAAAATATCATTCAGGTTGATTGTTCTGTGATATACATTCTTCTATTTTCTTATGAATTAATGATCATGTCCAATACAACCATATAAGGATGCGTGTTCCACGGCTTTCATGCCCGCTACTCTACCAAGGGTAAAACTCATTTGAATTGAAGTACCACTCGCTGGATATTCCTTGTAGAAGAATTGCCCATTGGCAACTTCTCCCGCAGCAAATAAACCAAAAATAGCTGTTCCATCTGGTCTTAGAACTTCCGTGTCAGTATTGATGACAGGCCCACCGAACGTCCCTAGTGTTGCCGGTTTTACAGCAACTGCGTAGAAATCAGCTTCAGTGAGCGGATTCATCAAAGCAGCTGGTTTTCCGAAATCAGTATCCTCTCCACTCTCAGCCAGTTCATTATATCTGCTGACTGTCTTTATCAATACATCCTCATCCATTCCCGTCAATAGAGCCAGCTCTTCCCATGTAGAAGCTTTGAATGCAAATCCTCTCTCTATAGCCTCGTCCAAGGATTCAACATACATACTCTGTTCAAACAAAAGATAGAAAACTTCAGATCCATTTTCCACCATGTTCTGATAGAATATCGGATAGTCAATAACCTCATTGGTAAATCTATTTCCTTCTGAATCGACATAAAGATGCGGATTCCATATCAGTCCACCTATTGCACTTGTGTAAGGAACACCACTGTCTAATCCTCTGAAACCAATAACACCGTCTTTATAAATCATCTCAGCACCGGCTTCTTTAGCCATCAGGAAGCCCTCTCCAACGTTGCCCGCATTGGAATAACTGATGTGTCCCGAAGCAACTGGAGCATACTGATCCTTCATATCTTCACTTCTGTCGAATCCACCTGTGGCAAGTACAACTGCCTTTGTTTCAATAAGTATTTCCTTGCCATCCTTATCTATTGCTACTACACCGTTTACTTCATTGGCATTGTTCATCAAGAGTTTCTTTGCCGTAGTCTGTAGCATAATCTGTACACCTTCATTCTGAGCTACTTGTTCAAGAGGTTTAATCAGTCCAAAGCCCCTGTCTGCTTTTGTATAATGCAATCTTAATACAGGTGAGGTTCCACCAGCAGAAATGTTTTCAGAAAACTCTACTCCATTATCCATTAACCAAGCGATTGTTTCTCCTGATTTTTCAGCAACAAATGTTAACAGCTCCATATCTGCATTATCTTCTGCTCTTTCATACCAATAATCAGCCAAAGCTTCTGCTGTGTCATCAATTCCCTGGGCTTGTTGGATTGGGCTATTGGTGGCCAGTACAATACCACCTGATAGCAGAGTGCTGCCTCCTACAAATGGCATTTTTTCTAGCAGAATAACTCTAGCACCAGCTCTGTTGGCTTCTATAGCGGCAGCCAGTCCTGCTGCTCCTGCTCCTATTACAACAACATCTGTACGTAATCCTTCATCCTCTGGCTCTGCAGTTGTTGTAACCACTGTTGTTGGTGCCTCTGTAGTTGTTTGTGGAGCGGGTTGTTGACCACATCCGACACTCACAAAAACTAAAGTCAATATGGTAAACATAGCAACTAACGTTTTCAAATCTTTTCTCATAAATTCTCCTCCTAAAAAATAGCCCCTAATATCATATAAAACTCATTAGCGACCTTCCCTTATAGTATAGTGTGAATTATTTAACATGTCAACGCAAATCAACAGGTCTCTCAGTCATTTCTTATATTGTCTATCACTGTGTTTGCAATTATGATTACAGGCTCAAATCCCATTTTACCCCATACTGAAGCTGCTATTTCGTTGCCAGACACGTATTCCAAAGTTATATGCCTGATGTCATTTTGTCTGAAAAAATCGCAGATTTTATTGACAAGACTCCCGCATAGTCCTCTATTCCTAAGATTCTCATCAATCCACACATCATCTATTTTGCCGTATGTTTTGTGGTTGAACATATGGCTATGGATTATTCTGCCTATTCCCATGCCAGCGATTTCATTTGTCTCATTGTTGACAACCACCAATACCTTGCTTTTACTATCATTGATTATTCTACTGTATTTTTCTGGAAGAGCATCTATGTGGTCTAGGCTAACATGCCATAAATTGGAATTGCAGGTGTCAAGGTATGACTCCAGAGCCATTCTCATTTCTACGAGATGTTTAACATCAGATTCATTAGCTTCTCTTATGAAATATTTTTCATTACCGATTAAATTTTCCATCTGAAACACTCCACAAATTATTTTATTCAATTATATCATGACCGTGAAAATAAAAAAAAGGACAAAAAGCTCATTTAGCAATTTGTCCTAATCATGTCTATCTATTCAGCAAAAGCGAATTCTCCCATAAATAAAATCTCATTGTTGACATCGTCTCTGATGATATATGTAAATGGTCTATCTGCCTTGAATACTACAGGTTCATCAGTTGGCATGCTGGTAACCCCAACACTAATACCTGTCACTGCGGCAGCTTCTGTCCCAAACTCATCAACGTTGATAAATGTCTTATGTACAACTGAAGATATGAAAGTATTTTCAGAAATCTCTGTGAACATTCCTTTTAGGTCAGCATCATATTCTTTGAATGCCGTAACAATACCCATTTCCTTCAGCATATCACTTAATTCGACTTCGAACTTAACTTCAAATTTAGGGATACTAAGTTGTACTCTTTTTGAAGCCATTTCAGTTACTTTCTGTGTCAAGTCTATTTGTCTATCATCTGTCAATGCGATGTACATGCTAGTTTTCCCGTCTTTATAAGGTAACTTGACCATCTGCAGACCATTTTCCTCAAAATATTCAAAATATCCGGTCTGGTTCATAAACTGCATTTGACTCTCCGTATTGTTTCTGTCAGTGAAAGTATCATCCGCTGTGAGCATTTCATCAAACTGTACCGCCCAATCACCTTTGAAGTATATGGCATTAGCTAGAAAAGCCAGAAACTCACTATTGTCGATCAGCTCTGGTATCTTTCCATTGGTTTTTTCATTAACCCAGCCATTTATAGCATCTACCGCATTTGCATTATCAACAACCTGGCTGTATCCCTCATAGTATTCTTCAATGACGTTTTGATATGATTCGGCAAAGCTAACCTCTTCATAATGGTGGTCTTTATTCAACCAGATAGAGTTGGCTATATTCAGCTTGACTGATTCGTTTTCGCTATATGTCTGAATCAGATTCAATGCCAAATCGTTAAAGGTCGCCAAGTCACTGATATTTAGAGTTTTCAATATTTCTTCAAGTGTAGCTCCATTTGCGCCATTTGCAGCCATCGCCAAAGCCATCTTGATGCTTAATGGTGAAAACATATAGTTCTTGTCTGTTGGCATCAATCGATTTAAGGCTAAGTCAAACAGTTCATCTGAAACAACTCTTTCAAAATCTTCAAACTCACTGAATAATCTGGCAGACATTACAATAGCCTCCTCATGTGTTGCGTGGCTTTTAGGTGCTATGAGTTGGTTCCCCAAGCCATTGATAACGCCAACCTTGTATAAAAGTTGAATGGAGCTCTTAGCATATTCTGAAATGTCACTTTCATCGGCAAAATCCAGGTATTGCATGTCTGTTATTGGATAAATACCCAACGAATCCATTAGGCGATGTAGCATAACAGCCATCTGTTCCCTCGTTACATGTCCATGAGGATTAAAGACTCCTTCACCTGTTCCCTCAACAATCCCTAAATGATATGCCCTTATGACTTCGATATTGGTTGTGTCTGAAAACGGTAGCATTTTATTAATTGGAAAATCTTTGCCTCCCAACCCTGTGTAAAGCTTCATTACCAGTTCGCAGAATTCTTCTCTGCTAATCATTTCTTTAAGGTTGTTTAAACTGTTTTCTGACACCAAATTATTCTCCATTGAAATGAGTAGCCATGCTCTGGCCCATTCTGATGACATCTCGAATGTGATGTTATCTTCTGTACTTTCTGCAAAAGTATAGGGTCCTGATATGATCAATGTTAAGATGATACAAATCGTCAGTATCAGTGAAACTGTTTTTTTCATCATTGATTCCTCCTTTGGTATGTTTTTATCGTTTAACCATATCATTTAGACAGATTTGCTGTTTGATTTGTTCCAAAAAAAAGACAACTGAACCTAACATTCATATTGTCTTCGCCAACACATACTATTCAAATTGTTTACGTAAGTAATAAATCATTGCTTCTACACTTATCTAGTCTGATTAAATGAACTTCACTGCCGTTCCATATGCGATAACCTCTGCGGCACCTTGCATGATCGCCGAAGAAGAATATCTCACATTAACGACTGCATCCGCACCCAAAGCCTGAGCCTCGGCTATCATTCTTTTGGTTGCCAGAGCCCTTGCCGTATTCATCATGTCATTATATGCGGTGAGTTCTCCTCCTACGAGGGTTTTGAACCCTTGAGTGATATCCCTGCCGATATTTTTGCTCTGTATGGTGCTTCCTTTGACCAGTCCAAGCATTTCAAGTTTCTTGTCATTGTAATAATCAGTATTTACCAAGATCATCTTCTTCTCCACTCCTTATTTCTTTTATTCGCTCAAGCAAAACATAGATACTGACACCCATCAGACAGACAGGGATAATCAGACCTATCGCTCTAAGCCATGAAGGTGCTGTTATATGGGACCATCCCCACAAATATGTCGCCAAATAAACCAACAAAAGGATAGTAATGATTACCGGTGCGATAATTTTCTTGAGTTTCATTGGCTCAGTCTCCAAAATAATATATTTCTTATTCATTATATGTTTTTTCAGGACTATATTCAAGAAAAACTTCAGAGTTCTTCTTGTCTATCATCTTATAGACTACCGCACTCTGAAGTTTTTTAAAAGTCTAATTACCATCAGTTATTGATCTACAGTGCTTATCTCCCACTTATCAACAGGGTTCTTGGATTCAGTTGGCGTTTCAAACGCCATCTGAACCTTAGAAACCGTTATCCAGGGACTTTACAGTGCTTATCTCCCACTTATAGAAGTGGGAGTCCTAGCACTGTTAGTCATTGGATAAACTCATCGTAGGTGGTTTCGTCATAAGGTACAATAATCTCACCTGAGATGATTTTACTTTTGTATAATTCTGCAGATTCTGCGATCAGATTTGAAACATTCCCTGCGCCATCCATATAACCGACAGCGTCTTCTTCCAAACCATATTCCATATTGCCACCTACAAAACTCCCTTCCAGAACATGTTTAATGGCTTCATACACAGCATAATCAAAACGCTTAACCATAGAGCATAGTACATGATTAGGGTCTAGACTTGATTGATCTGAATCAACTCCAATTGCCCAAAAGTCACTTTCACCTGCAGCTTCAATCACACCTAATCCAGTTCCACCAGCTGCATGGAATATAACATCTGCATTTTGATTATTTTGAGCTGTAGCTAATGTCACTCCAATATCAGACTCAGTAAAAGAATTTGCATAATCGAACAATATTTCAGCATCGGAGTTAACTGACTTCACGCCCGCCATATATCCATACAAGAATTTATCTATCAACGCAAACTGTACACCACCAATAAACCCCACTACATTCGTATCAGTCGTCAACCCAGCAATAACACCTACTATAAAGGATCCTTCGTGTTCTTTAAATGATATACTCATGACATTATCCATTTCAATTGAGTTATCGTCAATTATGACAAACCTCTGATCGGGATAGTTTTCGGCGGCTGTTTTTGTCGCATCTGCCATAGTGTACCCGTAAGAAATAATTAATTCAAGCTCTTCTTCAGCTAATTCTGTAAGGTCTTTTAAGTAATCTCCATCCCCATCAGATTCTATAACTCTAACGTCAAAATTCAAATCTGTCTTCGCTTTCGTTAATCCTGCCAATATCATATCATTCAAGTTATCATGCCCGAGGCCGCTCCAATCTGTTACAAATCCAATTACAGTTTTCATGCTTGCTTCCTGCATTCTAATAATCCATCTTCCTGTCAAAAGTGAGTTGACTAAGTTTACAGTATCCTCATCAACACCTTCTCCAAGAATAAGATGTCCATTCACTGTCGTATTCACAAACGCCACTCCAGGAACCAAAACCATAACATTACCTTCAGGTAAGTCTGTGTATTCACCTGGCTCTTTGATGTAGGTTTTAATCAGGTTATGCATGAGTTGCGCAAACTCTGCCCTTGTTATGGTCTGTTTCGGATTGATTTTTCCTCCGGAGCCTTGAATATAACCCTGATTAATCAGCGCATAAATCTCTCCTTTTGCCCAGGATGCAATATCGTCCAAGTCAGTAAAACCAGAAGGCTCAACTGAAGAGACTTCTATTTTCAATGCCCTAGCCAAGACCAAAAAAGCCTCTTGTCTTGTAATCGGATTATCCGGATAAAGACGATTGCCATCTCCTAAAAATGTTTTCATCTGTACAGCCTTTGCCATTTCCTCATAATACCAGGCCCCTCCAGGTACATCTGTGTAATTGCTAATTGAGGCTTTATTCGTAGCGCCAAACGCCCGATTGATGATTGTGGCCATTTGGGCTCTAGTCAGTGGATCCTTGGGTTTTATTAAGCCATCTGAACCGGTTATCAGACCGTTTTCAACAGCTTTTTCAAGTGCTTCGGTGGACCAATCATCAGGCATGTCACTGAAACGTTGCGAAATCAACATTTCTTCCTGCCCGTCCTGAGCTCCTACAAAAGTAGTTGCCGTGGTAAATAACATTATGATTATTAAAATTATCGCTATTCGCTTATGTCTCATAAGGTTTCCTCCAATTTTCAAATTTAGAAATACATCTTAATCCTTAACGCAAAAAAACCGGCACTATGGCCGGGTTATTTTTGTCATTATACATTTTTGAACGACCATATGCAATGCTGCATCTATCGTTAGGATTGACATGTTCCTATACTTTATTTATACTCTTTATTTCAGTATAATGCAATAATCAGAATTCAATAAATTATTTTATCCAGATACAATCCGCATGCATCAGCCAACATGCCTGATTTCGAACGTTCTTTAGAGCTTAGTATTGCAGGTATCTCGTCACCTTTTATCGTTCCAAGACCCGTCTCGATCAAAACACCGACAATTTTTCTAACCATATTATGGAGAAAACCATTACCTGTAATTCTAATTGTAATCATATCACCGTGCTTTTCAATATCGATGTCTTGTATTTCTCGAACCATCGATTTGGTCTTGGATTTGGCATTGGTAAAAGCAGTGAAATCGTGCTCCCCCAAAAAGTGTTTTGCAGCCTTTGTCATTTGATGCAAATCCAGTTTACTATCTATATACAAACTGTATTTTCTGACAAAAGGATTAGGACAGTCCCCATTCCATATTTTATAAACATAGGTTTTGGTTTTCGCAGTGAATCTGGAATGAAAAGCATCATCAACGATTCGTACCTCTTTTATGCTTATATCCGTGGGCAGATATCTATTCATCGAGTCCTTCAACTCATTGACCGTCATTTTAGTGTCTGATTTGAAATTTGCCACTTGGTCATATGCATGGACACCTGCATCAGTTCTACTACATCCGATTATTTCGATTTTTTCATCCAATAGTTTTGAGAGAACTGTTTCTATCTTGCTCTGTATGGTGTTCTCATCACCGCCAAGTCGCTGCCAACCTTTGTAGCGACCGCCATCATATTGTATGTTTATCATGAAGTTTTTCAATTAGTATTCACTTTCCTTCCAAATTATATTTATTATTTTGTACTGTCCAATCATTATGTGGTTTTTATACAAATATGTCCAGAATTATTTGAGGACAATCGAATAGTAATCCAAATCAAGGATTTTTGCTGAATAATAAAACTTTCTATCAATCTCCTGTTTGATTTTTTCTATATATTTCTCAACATTATCCATATTGGTTTCAGGTGAGAATTGATCTGAAATTGAGTTGTATCTCCCTTTGTCGGTTATAAAGCTTTTATTTAAGAAAATAACAAGTGGTTCTTTGTTAGAAAAGGCATCCACTCCCATTAAAAGTCTGGAGTCATATTCCAGTCCCATCAGATTCATAACGGTTGGTATGATGTCCAGGCTTGATACGGGTCTTTCAATGATTTCTGACTTCATACCCTTGGCATATATGATCAAGGCTGATTTGTACAACTCAAAATTGCTTTCCACCTCATGTCCAGCCAGTTCATCCAAATCCTGCTTGTCCAATCCGTATGGATAATGATCCGCACTGATAACAAACAAGGTCTTATCAGCGATTCCCTTTTGTTCAAGCTTTTCGAGCAAATATGCCAACGCCCGATCCAATTCAATCTGGGTTGCGAGATAAGCCTTTCCTCCTTCTGAGAATTTTAAATGATCGACCTCTTCTCTGTTTTTCAGCGCAATATAGTTGCCTGCAAAAGTATATCTCAGATGACCACTGACTGTCATATAGTAAGCATGGAAAGGTTCTTCACCCATATACTCGTCAGCACTCAACTCCATCATTTCAAGATCAGACGCAGGCCACGTTGGTTTAACATCCAGCCCATTTCCCAATCCCTTGTAGATATATCCCAGATTAGGATGCGAAACTTGTCTATCATAGTAATTGAAAAAATGATTATGGTAGGCCATTGTTTTGTAGCCTATGGAACCCAACATATTGCCCATAGCATATGGCATTTCATTATAGGACGAATAATACATGCTCCAGACACCTGACTTGGGAATCAGTCCCGTCGTGGCCACATATTCACCGTCCAATGTGCTGACATCCCAGATGGGATTATAGAAATTAGTGAAGTTAAAGCCCTCATTTGCCATTTTGAATAATGTTGGTGTAAGTTCTTCATCGACAGCATAATGTGAAAAAGCTTCAGCGGTTATAAGTATCAGGTTATACCCTTCGAATATTCCTGTGTGAGTGTTTTTTTCTGTAGGTTGGACCTGGCTGAAATATTGGTGCATATTGATTAATGACTGATCTGTAGTCTCCGTAATCAATGATTGGAAATCAATTGGCATAATATTAAATTCAGGCAAATCATTATTTGCGCTAAGTTGGTCACGAGGTTTTTGAGAAATAAATGCTTTTTTTGGGCCCTTCCTGTTTAAACTCGGCGATGTCGTTTCTAATGGCACTGGTTCAGGATAAGCGTCTGTTCCGATTAGTGTTCTTTGTAGGTCAAAACCCATTGTGCTCACCAAACCCAGTTTATTGACAGAAATAACCGGATGGCTGCTGTGAACGAATATATTATATGGAGACAGCATTTCTTTTCCTTCAACATTTATACCCAAATTGAATATGCCGAATATAATCAACAACAAAAAAAGGCTTACCGCCCTCTGTAACCAATTAATACTGGAGGTTATCCTCATTTTAAATCCATAAAAAATAAATGCTCCAAAAGGTGTCAAAAGCAGTAAGATCCAAAAATAATTAGCACCAATGAAGTGTAGGATGTCATCCATGAACACAAGAACTTGAGTAGCTCTTCCTGCGGAGTATACAGTATAAAATGTTTTGAAGATATCAAAATATATTATTTGACTTCCAAAAAGAAATGCCATAAAAAAAAGAAAAGATCCAATAAATATCTTTCTGATTATTCCGTTTAGGAATGAGTACACAAAATAAAAGACAAGAGAAACTGCTATAGAGGCTGTTGCCGAGTAAAAAAAGCCTATACCTGTAAACAATGTTTCTGTCTTCACTTTTAGTATTATCTCCATATAAATTAGAGAGATTGAAAGAAATATGACAAGTATTATTCCTTCAAAATTCAAATATGATCTGATTTTATTATTTCTATTGTTGTCATCCATCAAATCGCCTGCTTATAATAATTTATGTTGCATCCGAGTCATAATGATTATACATTCACTTGTCACTTATGTCAAAACCAGTTTAAAAAAAACGTTTAAGAGTAAGTTTTTATAGTCAGTTTTCATTTAAAATATCTGCCAGTATACGATTGAACTCATTCGGATGAGTTTCCATAGGGCAATGCGATGCACCTTCTATCACTCTATACTCAAAATCAGGTATCAGTTCTCGAATTTTCTCAGCCTCTGAAACGGGTACCCATGTATCCTCACTTCCCCAAATACCTGTTAAAAAGACCTCTGAGTTGATTAATTTATCTAAAGGTTCATTTTTTGAAGTTAGAATCAAATCAATCATGGTTGATGATGTTCCAGGTTGTTTCAACGGTATCAGGTAACCTTCTACTTCAGACTCAGTTGGTATTCTGCCATAAGCTGACTCCAAAAAACTTTCTATTCTCTTAGGCTGTATAGCAACCATATATAAACCAACTTTTATCCATCTTCTGATAGGAGGATATTTCAATAAAGCCTGGTATTGAGATGAATCGTTTTCAAGCAATGCACCCGCTACCATTATCGCAGCTTTTGTTTTCTCTGGATGATCAGATATCATTGCAGCTACTGTACCTCCACCCATTGAATGTCCAACCAGATCCCACTTTAGTAGACTAGAATCGCCTTGCAGTCGTTTATCTATATTGTCGATTACCTGCCACATCATGTTGCTTCTACTGCTTTGACTATGGTCTATTCCTTGCCTTCGGTCACTATAACCAAACCCTGGCAAATCAACCGCTACAACCATATATCCTTGTTCAAGCAAAGGTTCAACTGTTAAAAGCCACGAGTAAGAGGAACCTCCCATGCCATGGACCATCAAGATCTTGCCCTTTAATTCTGAGGATTGTGGAATCCATTGCCTATAATGGATTGTTGTATCATTGACCATTTCGTAATTGCTTTCATCGAAAGGATTTCTCACGGAGTATTCAGCTGGATTGCTAGTCGGTAAAGCATACGGAACGACACTGACAATAAGGAAAACAATGATTAATACACCTAATGTCCTCTTCAAAAATCTTTTCAATCCGATCATCTCCAATTTTATATTCAATTTAATTACTTTATTGCACAACAAATATAAACAAGTCTAACAGTTATTATTAATATACCCGAAAAAATCATTCTCAATCATAAATACCAGTGAAAGATATTGCTTTTTTGTGGGATAAATGTGTTATAATGTCTCTATTAAGCAGAATTTTTCAGGGGGGCTTTGGGATGGAAATACTTGGATTGATTATAGCGATTGTTTTTTTTGTTGTTGGTTTTATAGGTACTGTTTTACCCATTCTTCCAGGCGTAATTCTTGTCTTTTCTGGGATGGTCGTTTATGGAATTTTGACTAATTTTCATGATTTGAATATTTATTTCTTTTTGATGCAAGGTGTCGCCATGATCCTTGTTTTTGTTATAGACTTCATTGCATCTACAGTTGGAATCAGAAAATTTGATGGTAGCAAGCAAGCAGCTGTCGGAGGAGCTTTTGGAATTATCATTGGTCTGATTGTGCTAGGTCCTTTGGGTATTGCAATCGGACCATTTATTGGCGCAGTAGGGGTAGAACTACTTAGCGGTAAGGATATGAATCATTCAATAAAATCAGGCTTCGGTTCACTTATCGGTATCCTCGGGGGTACCATACTTAAGCTGTTTACCGAAGCCATCATGATTTCATATTTCTTTATAAGTATTTCTTAATCTGTTCCGCTGTCAAAACCTTGCCTGCAGTTTTGACTTCCTCATCTATAACAAGAGCAGGTGTTCCCATAACGCCGTATTTCATGATTTCCATCACATCTTCAACCTTCTCGACGGTAATATCCAACCCCATTTCACTTATCGCTTGATGGACATTGTTCTCCATTTTTTTGCATTTGGCACATCCTGTTCCTAAAACTTTGATTTTCATCATATTTATCTCCTATTCTAATTCTTACTCTTCTACTTCATCTAGCAATATCCTATCATTGTAGGATCCTTGTGTCTCTCTTTTTTTCAATCTTAGATAGTCAATTCTCATTGGTTCATAATCCTTAAGTCTAACCAGGCAATCCAGTGCTTCATAGACGTCGGCAATCTCCTCTTCATTGTCGGTTTGTCGAAACTCTTCCATCTCTTCAACAATCTTATCAATCAAGGCATCATGGTACTCTTTTTCCGACATAATTCTGGATGTTTGTGTTCTGCCACTTTCCTCTATCAGCTGAGGTATCTTATCCCTTACAAGTTTTTTGTATGAAGTTTTCATAATCAGCACCTCCATGAAATTCATCAAATTATTAATATAGTATTATCTTATATCTTTTTTTCCTTTAATTCAATAACCCTAATAAATGGTTCTGCTTTTTTTGAAAAAAATCAGGTAAACCTCTGTCGCAATCAATAGAGCCAAACAGATGACCACAGTTACAACGACAGAGAAGTAGCCCCAGTTAAAACCGCTTTCCGATATATGCTTAATCAGTATGCCCACATAAGCCCAGATAATAACCAGACCATAAGCAACATCTCTATTCAGCATAATAGTGGCTACACTTATCAGAACTCCTACAAACAGTATTATAATTGTTAATAAAACCTCCGACAGTCCAAATCTTCCCCATTGCAAATCAACCAGCAATGTAGTTACATTAGCTATCGTGGCGACAGTAATCCAGCCAAAATAAACAGAAAATGGCAGCTTGATTAAAAGCTTCTCAGCTAGAGTAAACCTATTATTCTTCAAGATTAGATTAATGACAGCTAGGCATACCAAAATTACAAGCATCAGCACCAGTGACAAAGGGATGTTGCCATAATGCCACGCCAAAATCCAAATTGTGTTTGCAACTGAAGAAATCGAAAATGCAATACCAACACTTTTGAATATATGAGCTTTCTCGCTATACCCAGTTGGTTTAAATGCTATCAATTGATAGATGGTATAAACCGCCAGCAAAATATAGATGACTCCCCAGATAGCAAAAGTCAGACCAGTCGGAGCAAACAGATTTGGATATGAGTCTGACACCTCACCAGTTGTAATTCCGTTGATTGGAATAATATTAGCCAGCGCGTTCATTGCTACCATGACAATAAAGGTTATCAATACAAACACTTTGATACTGATGGTTTTAGCTTTCATTTCATCAACCCCCTATAATATTTATATAAACTTTACATCAAGCTTTTGTCTGGGAACAGACCTGAAATACCTGACATCCGGATAGCCAAGGATTATATTAGTAATCATCTCATGGCCTTCAGGTATCCCTAAAAATTTATAGATTTCATCATTATTCTCCGCAGCCGTTTTAAGATACCCTATAAAACAAGATCCCAAACCAAGGGTTTCTGCAATTAAGGTCATTTGACCACCCGCTATGCCAGCATCCACGCGAGTTGTATGAGAGGTATCGGGGTCACCATATATGACTATAACACTAGGGGCATTATAGAACAATCTGTCAAAACCAGTGGATTGGTAATTATCAAGAATGCTTCTGAAAACTCTTCCATATCGACCTTCTGTTTTTTGACCGACATCAAATAGGGTTTTCATGGCCAAAAGTTTCAGTTCCTCCATTTTGTCCGGTGAGTTAACCACCACAAACTTTAGCGGTTGCCTATTGCCACCCGTTGGCGACATCTGACCTATTTTCAAAATCGCATCCATTTTTGTATTTTCTATGAGCTTTTTTTTGAATTGTCTACAGCTTCTTTTCATTTTAACAAGTGCATCCAGTTGATCAAATCCAATTTTCCATTTATCATTTTCAAACTCTTCCACTTCTACATCATATCCTGTGTGTTGATAACTGATCGCGTTCACTGGACAAACAGCTCCACAATGGCCACATTTAATGCAATTCGTAAAATCCTTGATTACTGCAACATCTTCTTCCAAGCTGATTATCTTGGAGATGCAATCCTTAACGCAAGCGCCACAACCGATACATATTTCCCTGTTTACAATAACAAAATCATTCATTAGAAAACTCCTTTTATTTTTATCTGAAAATAATTTTTGATAATAATGGTTTTTTGATGTCAATTGCTTTAGCTGGGCATAATTCCTGACAGCAAAAGCAACTGATGCATTTTTTGTAATCAACCACTGGCTTTCTGTCTATCATGACGATAGCTTCAGGAGGACAATTCAATTCACAATCACCACAACCTATGCATTTAGAGTCATTAAAAATTGGTTTTGACTTCAGTTGCTTTACCAGAAGTACCATTATTGGCTTTGGTATTCTTCTTTTTCTACCACTGTTGGTGGGTGCTTTCACAAAATCCCTGATTTTCAGTTCTTCTAATGAATCACCTTTAACTCCCACCTCGGAAAGATCAATAGTTGTCAACCCTCTGCCAAAAGCCATTCTTAGAGTTGGGACATCCATTACCTTAAGGCCTATTAGTTCACAAGCTACCTTATCCAGATCATGCGGATTATCAGAAGCAATTATGACATTTGCCTTTTTAGGCATACCCGATGAAGGACCCGCCCCTTCCATTGCCATAATACCATCCATTATATGTAACACAGGTTTGACTTGCTCACAGATATCAATCAGTGCATTAGAGAAATCATTCACTTCCGGCATCCTAACATGATACTCAGCTTTTATAGTTCCGGGAATCATTCCGAATAGATTCTTTACAGCACCTGTAAAAACTGTTAGTCCATGAGTTTTGAGTTTAGGAAGATTGATGATTTTATCAACATCATTAATCATATCTGTCAGCTCAATTTTATTGAGCAAGAGACTATCCTTAGAATCAACAGTGAATGATTTTAGGTTGAAGTTTAAAGCAGCTCCGGTGGCATTGGCTGTTTCTTGCATACCGGTTGCTCTATAAATATTTTTCATCCTACTTTCTAAGAATGGTCCTCCCGGACTGTCTCCAATAAGTACTTTGGCACCATGTTCTATTAATATCTCAGCTATTGCTCTCACAAACATAGGATGGGTTGTCGTCGCCTCATCAGGTGTCTTCTTCATCAGAAGATTAGTCTTCAATAAAACCCTGTCTCCTTTGCTTACAAACACTTCCAATCCACCCAGATTTTCAAGGCTTTTTTTTATGGTTTCTTTCAATTGATACAGATCATAAGTATCGCATCTTAAAACAGATACAGTCATAATTTAAACTCCTTATGTTAGAATATACCAACTCATTAAATTTAAGCATGATTTCATCGTTGAATGCTATTTTTATTCACTTAGAAATTGTTTTATCGCATCGAATATTTCTTGATACTTTTCGAAAATTATTGTGTAGTGATTACTGTTTGTGATGGTTGTCCTTATATCTTTTGCATATCTAAATACATCCTCATATTCTTCCCAAAGAAACAACGTACCCAATGGTCCTATTGGACCCTTTGAATATATCAGCAATATAGGGCAATCAATCGTAGTATAAACCTCTTTTTCATCAAATAGTGATGCGCTGTTCCAATCCAAGATAATTTTTCTCTCATCAGACTTGTTTTTCCAATAATCACCAAATTTACCCACCTCATGATTGGCAGAGTTTTCAATCACTTGATTCCACCCTATTCCGAGATTGCTGTATAGTGCTTTTACGCTTTCTATATAGGCTTCCTTAGTGTCGTAGGTCTTACTAATTCTTCCTAATGCAGGCTTAACCATATCGTTGTGTCTCTTTCTGACTTTTGCACCGCCATCTAGTAGAATCATTTTTGAAACAAGCTTGTTTTGAGATGCCACCAAAGCTGATATATAAGCGCCCATGGAGTGTCCCAATAGTATTGTCTCACTGCTTCCTATATCATTGATTAGTGCATCGATAAGATCAGCATGTTTGATAAAAGTTGTATTATCATCGGCATCATCACTGTCGCCTCTTCCAGGAATATCTACGGAAATAAACTTATAATCACCGCCGAGTTCTTCAGCGTATAATTCCATATTACGACTGTTACCTGTCAATCCATGAATAGCTATGATAGGCCCTTTTTCACCATCGTATTCAACTATATTGATCATTTTTCCAAAAACACTTTTTTTGTATTCTTTCATAGTTGCCTCCGTAATTATCACTATTACTATTCATTTTACACTATTGTAACATCAATGTCATTATCCTTAATTGAAAAAACTCCTTTTCAGGAGTTCTGGTTATCTCATAGAGACTGCTTGATGGGGACAATAAGCGACACACTTAGCGCAACCAATGCATTTTTCTGCATTGATAGTTACCTCGCCTCCGAAAAACCCTTTGGATTCCACAGCGCCTACCGGACATACCCTTTTAACAGGACAGAATGGTGATCTGTCACAGATACTTTGATTAATCACTGCCTTCTTTAGTTTTTTACTTTTGTTATCTTTCATTACAGCTTCTACCTCCATATGATATAGGACATATTGTATACCCTACGGGGGTATTTGTAAAGCTATAAAATCAAGATTGTTGTTGCCAAAAGTTTTGATCTTTCAAATAAAGACTCCATCAGAGCATATTCTCGTAAAGTGTGGTTGAACTCTCCTTTTACGCCGAAGCCACACAAGGTTGGCACCCCTGCTCTTACAGAATTGGCCGAGTCTGATGAACCACCTGAATAATTCGCCTGCGGTTTTTCCAACCCTAGCATTCTACAGGCATCAGAAACAATGTTCAGCAGCCTGTTGTTTCCATCGGTTACTTCCATGGGGTAGAATCCTAGTCGATGAGAGGCAGTGGATTTCGTGCCATTAATATAGCTTTTATCAGTTATTTCATTTACACTTCTTATAATATCATCCAAATGGTCAAGTTTCGTAAATCTGCAATCAACTTCTATTGTTGCATAGTCAGGTCTGATGTTTGATTTTTCTCCTCCCTGTATTACACCAACGTTAAAAGTAATTCCTTTTTCATAATCAGTTAGTTTCTCAATTTCAATCGTTTTATGTGCGATTTCAAGGATTGCGCTGATTCCGTTCTTATGATCTATTCCAGAATGGACTGCTTTTCCGTGTGATTCAATTTTAAAGACAATGGATCCTTTTCTTCCAGTCAAAAAACCATCGTTCATAGCGCCAGTCTCCATATTAAAAGCAGCCTCACATCCTCTCGAAAACTCCATAATATCATCATGGGTCTCAGAATACTTGTGTCCTACCTCTTCATCTCCTGAAAACACAACTCTTATTTCTCTTTCATTGTAGCCATTAGCATTCAAGGCCCTTAATGCAAATATTGCTGCAACCAAACCACCTTTCATATCCAATGCACCGGGACCAAATACCTTTCCATCTTCAATTCTGAAGGGATTTTTTTCCAGACCACCTTTTGAAAAAACGGTATCCATATGCCCTATCAAACATATCGGTTTCTTATTGGTTGTTCCTTTTTTTATCGCAAAAATTGAATTACCACAGTTTTCAAAAAATCTTACTTCAGTTTCGAACCCTTCATGGTCCAGTATTTCTTTAATACTATCAGCAAGCTGGTCTATCCCTTCTTTATTGTTAGACCCTGTTTCTATTTTTACAAATTTTTCCCACATCAGCATCATTTCATTTTTGTTGTCATCAATATATTTCTCAACACCGATAATCTGCTCTCCCATAACTCAATCAACTCCTTTATTAAACAGAGGCCGAAATAATATATTTTGGCCTCTGTTTAAAGATTCAAATCATTTCTAGTCAAAAATAACCATGTCTGGTACATCTCCGGTGTGACCCAGAGACAATATTTGTTTGGCTTCTTCTACAGTAGCTATATCTCTACCAACAGCTTTAGCTATGTTGACAACTCTTTGTACCAGCATTTCATTAGTTGCTAATACATCTTGGTCATAATATACCAAGTCTTCCAAGCCCGTCCTGACATGCCCACCCATAGCGATAGCCATCGTAATCATGGGCACTTGTGCTTTCCCAATACCACAGACTGTCCATGTAGCACCTTCAGGTAAGTTGTCTACTAGAAACATGAGGTTTTTCGGCGTTCCAGGTATTGACCCAGGCACACCCATAACAAAATTGAAGTGCATTGGTGCCTTCAAAATGCCCTTTTCACATAATTTGATTGCATTGAACAACATAGCTGTATCAAACACCTCTATTTCAGGTTTTAGGTTATTTGAATACATTTTATTGGCTAGCTCTTCTATCAAATCGAATGCATTGGCATTAACGCCTTTAGGGAAGTTTGATGAACCTGTTGACAGACTCGCCATGTGAGCATTCAAATCAAGCATTTGGCCACGCCATGCGATTGTATTCTCTCCACCCCTGGCTCCTGTTGAGACCTGTTTGATGACATTAACCTCATCATCATCCAATCTGTCCAATACTTCTTTAAAGAGCTTTCGATCACTTGTTGGATTCATGTTTTCATCCCTGACATGGATATGTGCAACTGATGCCCCTAGAGCTACACATTTTTTTATATCTGCAACAATTTCTTCAGTGGTCAGAGGTGAATTAGGATTTAATTTTTTCGTTGGTACATTTCCAGTCGGTGCTACTGTAATAATTAACTTATTCATATATGCCTCCTTTTAATCTTAAGTTTATCTAATAAAAAAACCAACACAAAAAGAATATTCCAATTCTTGATGTGCTGGATCTTATCTATTTTGGCAAATTGGATCCCAATTAGCCCGTAAATAGATAAGATCCAGCACAACAAGAATGAAATGATTCTTTTTGTGTTGGTTTTTTTATTTGATAAACTTAAGATTAAAAGGAGGCATATATGAATAAGTTAATTATTAC
>JAHRFV010000178.1 GCA_019084435.1 Dethiosulfatibacter sp. | reverse complement strand
TTGTCTTTTAAAACTCTGTTTCCAGTATTCAAGTAAATGAGCCCTATAACTATGGCTACCATAAAGACTCCAACCCCTATCCAAACAATTAACTCAATTTGATCGCTAAACATCACGCTTGCCACAGTCAAGACTAATGAAATCGATGCTAAAACATAAATGAAATTACCAAAATGCTGACAGAGTTTATCAATATCATATTTTTCCTTCTCGGCTTTTGAGGAAGTATTATATCCTGAAATCAACCAAGTGACCTTCTTTACCTTGACAAACCACCCTATAGAAAACAATAGAATTGTAGGTATGATAAAGTACATATGAATCCTCCTTTATATCTGTATATTTATCATACCCTCTATACATCAAAAACACAACGCAGCTCCAAACTTAAAATGTAACAATTTTACAAGAATCGTTTTAAAAAATCTTAAACTATTAGCATTAGAAAGGACTTTTACAAGTGGAACACAAAGAACTTGCAGTATGATGTTTTAACATGACTTGGGATTTAATCGATAAAGAAAATCGAACTGATGGTGAAGTTTTAAGTATGATTCATTTAGCACTTACTTCTAGATATCATTGGGGTGAAATAGTCACACCAATAGAATGGTCTAGAGGTGAATGGCAAATCTCAAGAGTCTATGAAAGCGGTCTTGGCGACTTAGTTCTTGCCTTCGCATATGAGTCCATTGCTCGAGCCTTTTCTAACCTTAGCGATGATATCAACAAGAAAGTAGCTTTGGAAAAGGCAAGAACTAAGTAATTATGTTCTCGACACTTATTGCTCTCCACTGTGTCTACGTTCAACTTTGCTGTTTCTGAAAATGAACAACTGAGATGGTTAGCTACTGAGTAGAATTTTATAATTATCACCTAGATATTCAATAGTTTTTCGTATAAGTCTTTCAAGTGCTTTCTGGTCGATATCTGACAGCTTGTTGATATAGATGCATGCCTTCCCACGTTTATATTTTCCTAGATCTTTAAGCAAATATTCATGCTCGGGACTACCAGAAAATACATAAAGTGATATTGCTGCTTTGCGAGGCGAGAAACCTATGAGCGGCCAATCACCTTCTTGATTACTTCGTTCCGATTTATAATGATAGCTGCCAAAACCTATGATCGATGATCCCCACATTTTTGCAGGACATCCAGTAAGATTTTCCATAATCTTAATGAGTTTGAAACTATCCTCCTGCTTTTGCTCTGTATTCGCAAAATCTTTGATGAATAGCAATACATCCCCTTCGTGCTGCTTAGTTTTCAATTCTGCCATCATAGTTCCTCCATTTTCGAGTTAGATCATCAAAATCTTTACATTCTTGGCTCTCTGCTATTTTTATAATCATCTAGTTCTTTTTCTACCATTTTCTTGTACGGATCACTATATGCTTGCCAAAGTTCCAGTACATTATCAAACGGATCCTTTATGGTAGCAAACTTCCCATATTCATATTCTTTGATATCATCTATAATCTCAATGTTTTGTTTTTTTAGACAGTGTATCATTTCTTCAAGATCATCTACTCTAAAATTCAAATACGGACTGTTGGAATTATCGCCCCTCTTAAAAGAAATAACCATTAGCTGCTCACCTTCAATGAACCCACTTCCATAGGCTGAAAATGATAGTCCTAAGTTCTGCTCATACCAATCAAATATATCCTTGATGTCTCCATTAAAATGTACAAATATTCCACCCAGACCAATAACTTTTGCCATAAGTTCTCCTTCAATTTAAGTCGAATTGCTTGTTCTAATTGTGAACTCTATTTCGATTGCTCGTAAGCTTCCTTAATCCATGTTATCAAATCGCTATTAACATCACTCAAATCTGTAACCTTTACGATATACTGGCACATGCTACCTTTCGGTTGCTCTTCAAGCCTTACATGGCTGACTAAGTTCTTCGCATTTATTCCAACTTCCATTCTTGAGTTTGTCTTTGGTCCAATCATCACGAACTGCTTTTTATTCTTTAAGCTTACATATCCTTTTTTAGGTACTATTTCAAACTCACCAAGATTTCCAATTTCGTTCATCAAACGATCATGAATGACTCTGAATTTTGCTTTTTCACCACTATAAATTTCGTCTAGCACCTGAAGTACTGTTTTGCCATCCGCAATACTTGAACCGTCGGATTTCATCACATAGTGGGTGAGTGTGTTTGCAAATCCGTAGCTCAAGCCAAGCTGATCCGCAAGCAAGTTTCTTACTTCACTGTGTTTTTCCAATTTGCTTTCCAAATATATCTCCATAATTTCTGCTTCAGTTTTACCTGTCATTTCTTTCATCTTTTCGAAAAAATTCGCTCTTTCATCCATTGCGCTTTCCTCCTTCTAATGGTTTTCAGAAATGCACTTCAACTCATACTAAATCCACACATCTTTATCATTATTGTATCCTATGCGAGCTGGAATAACAAAGCATAAAACTACTTCGAAATCAGTGTTTCAGTTTGTATCTTACCTCTCTTATCATGAAAGATAATCATTAGATTCTAGTCCACGCCCGAAAATGCTCAAGAACCTGTTTAGATGGCTGCTTTTTGGTCATAATAAAGGCTAATACTTTTTGAGTTTTATAGCCTTCATTTTTTGGTTTGAACTTTGTTTTGTATAGCCATTATTCACTAATATATGTATACCCAGTTCGATCGTAGCACCGTTTTCTTTACCTTGGTCTACCCCTCAAACTGTTTCAAACAAGAATTAAATCTTTTATCTCATTATTCTCATTCTACCATTTAGACCTTAAAAAAAGTTACCCCCTTGGCGTGTATTTTTCACAGTATTTTTTCTCTATTTATAATCTTTTTAGAAAAATGTTACACTTTTGTTACACTTTTAAATTTTGGCATATAAAAAACCCACTGTTTAGTGGGATTCTTTACATCATGGTGCCGACAACAGGAATCTAGTACATGAGTTTTTTTTGTCCTGACAGTGATAAAAATTTGTTATTTGTGGTAAATAATCACTATTTATGACAATAATTGAATAAGTGTTTAGTTTAAAATCGTTAAACTGTTACACTTTTGTTACACCTAATATCTATGTATTAATTTTTCATGCCTATATACAACTTTTACAGTACAACTCTAAAAAGTCGACGTAATACAAAGACAGCACTATTTACTGCGACTTTTTCTCATGATACTATTGAGTCATAAAATTAAATAGGGGGAAATTATAATGAGTGAAGTACTAATATGTAAAAATTGCAGATCTACTTGGAGAGGAGATCGAGTTAGAGATTTCAAATGTCCAGACTGTAAAAACCAGCTGATGCCGCTTCAAGTATCACTAGACGCTTGGAATAATTATAACCGTGCGCAAAAGGAAAAAATCAAAGAAAGTTTTTTCAGGATGATGAGAAGAATGCGATTAGTTTAGATTCGAATTTTATGATGGAATCATATTTAAGCAACATTAATAAAAATATCCAAACTATAAAAAACATCATTGTTTTTTTTACAGTCTTATGGGGCATATCCGTTTTTATAGCTATTCTGACCTTTGGAAGCTTTGTGAGGCTTATGAACAATATTCTCCGCTAGTTTCGTAACATCAGCACAACTTTAATCATATCGGTTTACGTATTCAAAATGGTTATACAGTTGGAAAGGAGGTAAATAAAATGGAAAATTTCCATTTATTAGTGATAATAGTTGGTTTCCCAGTCATAACAGTATTACTTTTATATATCGTCGTTTTATTAAAAAGAATTATTCAGTTACTTAAGAAATAGTAATGGCAATAAACGCAATGATAGGATTTAACTCAATAAAGACGTTAAGATTGCACAACAATTCTAAACATAAAAAAGAAGTCGTATGAAGACAGATTATCTTTTCAATAATCTATATCGATACAACTTCTTTTTTAAGATATATTCACACCTTTGTTCGTTTCTTAAAAATCTTTTCTAAAATGATACCTGTAATTACTGCAATAAAAATTATTAAGTAAGTATGTACATCAAATTTTGAAAGAATATAGGCAATAAGAAAGACGCCTCCATAAATGAGAACCGGTCTAATAATCTTATATATATTATCTCTAGAATTATTTGTGTCCATCAGTAACCCCACATTCTTCTGGTTTTATAGAAAAAAGAAGATCGATTGCTACGGATGCTGTAATCGCGAAACTTACTAAGCCAAGAAAATGAAAAATAAGATAATTTATCATTTTGAGTACCCCATTTACATACTATAACACACGCTCCTTAAGTTCAAGATTTATTTGGTATTTAAGATATCCTTCATCACCGATTCTGAAGATTATTTTTTGTTACACTTTTGTTACACTTTCATTTTCGACATATAAAAAACCCACTTTTTAGTGGGATTCTTTACATCATGGTGCCGACAACAGGAATCTAGTACGTGGGTTTTTTATGTTTAAACGGTAATAAAAACGCGCTATTTTCGGTACCGAAAATAGCGCGTTTTTATTACCGTTTAAACATAAAAAACCCACGTACTAGATTCCTGTTGTCGGCAC
>JAHRFV010000050.1 GCA_019084435.1 Dethiosulfatibacter sp. | reverse complement strand
GATTTCTTTTCTATTGGTACAAATCATTTGATACAGTATACCTTTGCAGCTGACCGTATCAATGAAAAGGTGGCTTACTTGTATCAACCCTTTAATCCAGCTTTACTAAGAATGATTAAAATGGTCATTGATGCTTCTCATTCAGTTGGAAAATGGACAGGGATGTGCGGTGAAATGGCAGGTAATATTATGGCTGCACCTTTGTTATTAGGACTAGGGTTGGATGAGCTTAGCATGACAGCCACGAGTATTTTACCTATCCGTAAATTGATGGCAGACATTAACCAAAAAGAAATGGAGCAGTTAGCAAAAAGAGCGCTTCAGTGCGGTACTAGTGATGAAGTGTTGGCTTTAATCAAAGAATATATTTGAGAGTGACCAGTTCATGCAAGATCCATTTTAAGTGTGATGGTCTTGGGTGCATGGTTTGCAGATACTAAAAAAGATCTATGATTAGATTCATTAGAAATCTATTGATAGATCTTTTTGTTTTATGATAATCCCAATTTTATAATCATATCTAAATACACCATGAATTTATCTGTATACCCTTCAACATCTTTACTTTCTGTTTCAAGGTATCTATTCAAGAGACCACTATAAGTTAAAATCATTAGTTCATTAATTCTCTCAGCATCTTCTTTATTTGGGAAATAGCCATTTTCAACGCAATTATCCACAAGTGCCATATTTCTTTTATAAATATCATTCTTGCTTAACATGGCTTTCAATCGCTTATTTTCTGTTTCCAATCGCTCAGGGTATATTTTGTGATATAAAGTGACAGTCTCATTTAATTGAAGACTATATTTTGAAAAAAACAAATCATAAAAATCATATGGATTTTTAAAAGTTTCTTCAACAAAGATACGGAAAACTTTTTTAAGCTCATCTAGTGGATCCAGATCATCTGGTATTTCTTCGTATAATCGTGTTTTATATATTTCTAAATGTGAAATTTTAGTGAAGAAAATAAGGTGCTCAAGGTCATTAAAATAGTTATAAATGGTAGCGCTATTGTATCCAGCTCTTTTAGCTATTTTTCTGATTGTTGCCTTTTCAATTCCTTCTTCTTGAATGATTTCATCTGCCGCTGTTATGAAGTAAGCCATTGTACGTAATCTTTTAATACTTAATTCAGTCATATTTTCTCTCCAATTATTCATATGTTATAGTATACAGCTTCAACAAATAATAATCAATTGAGATTTCCTGTTGGATTGTAAATCATGATTAAAAATAAATCATAATAAATAATATAATCATGTATACAAAATAAACACGATTATGATATAATAACTGTAATGCGATTGATAAATATATATCAATTTGAAGGGAGGGTCAAAATGAGATTAGAAATTGGAAACTTCCAAGTTCAAAACATAGAATTTGGGGAAACGTCTTCCTACAAGAATGGAACGTTGACAGTTAATAAAGAAGAAGCTCTTGCGGTAGTTTTGGAAGATGAACATATCACTGATGCTGACATTATTTTAACAAAACCCGGAGATGATGTGCGAATAGTACCTGTAAAGGAAGCGATTGAACCACGATATAGACTAAATGGTGGTCCCGCATTCCCAGGTATAACAGGTAAAATTGAAAGAGTGGGTAGCGGGAAAACTGTTGCGCTAAAAAACTGCAGTGTATTAGCGGTAGGGAAACATTGGGGTAGTTTCGGTGATGGTTTAATAGACATGAGTGGTGAAGGTGCTAAGTATTCAATCTTCTCAAAGCTGATTAATGTATGTCTAGTGGTTGATACGGATGAAGAATTTGAGCGCCATGAAATACAAAAGAAAAACCATGCCCTACGATGGGCTGCCCACAGACTAGCAGAATATTTAGGTAGTATCGTAAAAGACATGACTCCTGATTCATCTGAATTATTTGATTTAGAACCGATTACCAAACGAGATGAAACAGTTCACAAACTGCCATCGGTGGTTTTTGTCATGCAACCGCAATCTCAAATCGAAGAATCCGGTTTTAATGATTTGGTTTACGGATGGGATACCAATAGAATGCTGCCAACTTTTATGCACCCAAATGAAATTTTAGACGGCGCTATGGTAGGTGGTAGTTACATGTGTTGTTCTTCAAAATGGTCAACTTATGATTTCCAGAATTGCCCAACAATCAAGTCTCTATATAACGAACACGGCAAAACGATTAATTTCCTGGGTGTTATCATGTCTAACCTTAATGTTTCCTTAGAACAAAAGGAAAGAGCAGCTATGTTTGTACAGCAAATCGCCAGCAATTTAGGTGCAGATGCAGCTATCATAACGGAAGAAGGTTATGGCAATACCGATGCAGATTTCATTGAATGCTTTAGACTTTTAGAAGAGGCAGGTATAAAAACTGTAGGAATGACAAATGAATGTACGGGTCGTGATGGACTCTCACAACCATTAGCTGCTTTAGATATAGCGGCAGATGCAATTGTATCATGTGGCAACGTATCAACCTTGATAGAATTACCTCCGATGGGTACTGTTATCGGTGAGTTGGAGTCACTAATGAGAGACGGATTGTCTGGAGGATGGGCAGGCGATGAAAAATTAGGACCTTCAGTTAGAGAAGACGGATCAATCATTATGGAAAATAATGCAATGTTTTGTGGCGATTCAACTCTGGGTCAGTCACCTAAAACAGTAATAGAATTTTAAATAAGGAGGTGAAGAAAATGAAAAAGGGTATTTTATATTTGAATCAATTTTTCGGACAAATTGGTGGAGAGGATAAGGCAGACTATGAACCATCAATAAAAGAAGGACAAGTTGGCGCAGGACTTTTGTTAAACAGTTTATTGGAAGATGCAGAAATTACACATACAGTGATATGTGGAGATAATTTTATGGGCTCAAATGAAATAGTAGCAGTAGATACCATACTTGGTTTTTTGGAAGATAAAGAATTTGATATTTTTTTCGCTGGACCAGCTTTTCAGGCAGGCAGATACGGTAACGCCTGCGGTGTAATATGCAAAGCTGTGAAAGAAAAGTTTGGTGTGCCAGTTGTTACTTCTATGCATCAGGAAAATCCTGGCGTCGATATGTTTAAAAAGGATATTTATATTTTAAAAGGCGGTGATAGTGCCGCGAAGATGAGAAAAGACATGCCCCTAATGGCTAAATTTGGCAATAAGTTGTTAAAAGGTGAAAAGATTAAAGGCGCCGAGGCTGAAGGGTACTATCCAAGAGGCATCCGTCTTGAAATTTTTTTGGAAGATGAAACACCAGCCTGCGACCGAGCAATCAATATGTTGCTTCGGAAAATAAACAACGAACCTTTTGTTTCAGAATTGCCGATTCCAGAATTAGAAACAGTGCCAATAGCACCAGCTATTAAGTTAGCAGATGCTAAAATCGCACTCATCACTTCAGGTGGCATAGTTCCAGTAGATAACCCGGATAAAATCCAATCGGCATCAGCAACACGTTGGGGTCGTTACTCGATTGCAGGCATGAAAAGATTAGGAAATAAAGCTGACGGTGGATTTAAGACAATACATGCAGGTTATGACCCATCAGCAGCAGATGCCGATCCAAATATCTGCTTACCTTTAGATGCTTTGAGAGCTTACGAGGAAGAAGGAAAAATCGGAAGTATTCATGATTATTATTATGCGACAGTTGGCACAGGAACAGCTGAAGGAGAAGCAGCAAGAATGGCACAAGAAATAATACCTTACTTAAAAGAAGATGGCGTGGATGCTGTTATCCTAACCTCCACCTGAGGCACCTGTACACGTTGCGGTGCAACGATGGTAAAAGAAATAGAAAAAGCAGGTATTACAATTGTACAAATGGCAAACTTGATTCCGGTAGCCAAAACTGTTGGTTCAAATCGTATGGTTCCAACAATTGCTATTCCCTATCCTTTAGGGGACCCCAAAACATCCAAACAAGAGCAATGGAAATTGAGATATCATAGAGTTGGCGTCGCATTAGATGCCTTATCAACCGATATCGAAGAACAAACCGTATTTACAGTCTAGAACTTTAAAATTAAGGATAGGAGACTAACTATTAAAAGTCAATAGTATTCATGAATAGTTTAAGATTTAAATATAGGCATACCCAATAAGCCTTCAAATCAAAGAATTTTGAAGGAAATAGGTTTTAAGATTGATAGAGGCCACTACATCATCTATC
>JAHRFV010000230.1 GCA_019084435.1 Dethiosulfatibacter sp. | reverse complement strand
GAAGCCGAACAAGAAGAGGATGTAAAAAAACAACTTGAAATAATCAGAGAAGAGTATAAATCACTAAAACCAGAAGACATTAAGATTATCGACCCTTGTATGGGAAGTGGTCATATTTTAGTGTCTTCTGGGTTTAAAGATTTATACTCTTTTCTAATTGCTTCAAGTTGTTTCTTTACATCCTCTTCCTGCTCAGCTTCTTCAAGATAGTACTTCCAGTGAGATTTAAGGGACTCGTTTGGGTGTCCTTCCAACCAAAGTCTTCCAAGGCTATTCTCTACCATATATCTGACAATCCAATCTGGTGTAAAAAGCTGTGTTGCAGCTGGTATTCTTTCTTTTGTAATTTTGACATTTTTTTTCAGTAAAGCAAAGACTTCATCTTTTGGCTCGGTGTTATAGTACTGGTACAACCATCCAATGATTTCGACCTGTCCTTCTTTCGACATATTAAAGTCATCTTCCGGGATATCGTTGACCAGGCGGTAAACCACGCCATCTTTATCCGTAAAAGAGACGTTCAAAAGTAGTTCGGTATAGTCATTGGTTTTCTGGAAAAGCTCAGGTAGGTTTGCATTTAAGGCATTACACTGTTTAATAAATAGCATTCTAAACAGTTCACCCAACTGGTTCTCCTGCTTCAATTGAATGATTCTATCTTTTTCAAAAGCTGAATAGTCAAGACTGACATCAAATGGACGGGTAACAAGGTCCGGCTCCACCTTATTATTGCTTTCAGACGACAGGACACGAATATGTGTTGGAAGATAGTCATTCACTTCCAAGAAACGTATGGCGATTAGGCGATTAAACCAAGTATATGCTACTTCTTCTACAACATTCTTGTAGGCTGTTTTGTGGTCACTTTGACTGGATTTTCGTTGAATCTCCTCAACAAGTATCTTGCGTTGCTTTATCTCGTTGCCTGTGATCGCATAGGGTTCCTTGGTTCCAATATCAAAGAACTGAACCGCTTGCGTTGATTGGGGCAGTGAATTCTTAATCTCTTTGTCAGTAATACCCATGAGCCCAGCTTTGTAGGTTATATCTGCTATGAGCTTATTTCTTGCCCATATGGCAAAGTTCTTGATCGCGGTTTTATTCATGGTGTCCCCCCCCTTTAAAATTCAATGCTAATCACTGTGTCTGTTTCCAATTCTTTCAAAATCTGTTCTTTCAATGCTTTTATACATTTATCTACATCCTCTTCGGTCTCAATTTGCCAAGATGATGGACTTACGGTCTTGATGCTGATACTCTTTCTTATTTTTACCTCTGTTTTACCACCGCCATCCGGTTTTATTTCTACATCTCTCTTAGACATTTCATTTAGTAGCCGCACCTTCAGTGCATCTGCTTCAACCTTGATATTCTGCAAAGTTGCCACATTATTGCAGGTGTTTGCTTTGTTGTAGATCTCCTGAAATTTGTTATAGTAACGTTCATTAAGTTCTTCCTTATAAGACTTGGTATTAAGAACTTCAAATACTCTTTTTTTCGCATCGTCTATGGCTGCAATGATTGGTGGTGCCATTATATTAAAAACACCCATGTAAGCATCTCTAAAACGTTCTATAAGATCAGGAAGATTGGAGATATCGCTATATGGAACTTCTTTCTTCAAAATTGCCTTCACATTACTAACATATTTTTCGACTTCATCGTTGACTATAAATGTTTTGCTCTCATCATAGATATTCATTAGATTTAATGCGCTGTCAAAAATAGTCTTTTGTTTTCCTGAGTAAAAGGCTTTGACAGGTTCGTAAGTTTCAGCAAAATCAACCAACTCAAGATGATTGGCGTGCACTTTTTTGTAAAATTCTGAAGGGGATTGTATATTAATAATTGCCCTCAGTAAACTCTTTCCTGTGGTGATAGTTTTTTTTCCTGGCAGATGGCTATTACGATCCATGATTTCAAATTTTTCCAGTTCATTGATGGTGTTTTTACTATAGTCTTGAAAAGATTGCATCATAGAGTCATCATCATGGTTAACAGTGGATACGTTAAAAAGTGCTTTCATGACTTCACGTACCGCTTTCTTCTCTTCAACTCCGGCCTTTTTACGTCGTTCAGTCAGTAATTTTTC
This sequence comes from Dethiosulfatibacter sp., assembly GCA_019084435.1. Next base: position 1,548 of record JAHRFV010000230.1, on the reverse strand, counting down.
CACGTATTCTTTATTTGTGATATATCGAATAATGTCATTTTCTGATTTATTCAGCAAATTAACGATTGCCCCATTGACTGTTAAAGAAATATCTCCATTCTTAAACAACTTTGCCACTAGCCATTCCACATCGTCTTCCACAAAGCCGTAAGGTGCTTTCATAAACCGATCCATAAGACTTTTCATAGACGTTTTTGTATGCATCGATGAATTGATATCAATATAAGCTAGTACGTCATTCAATGCATTTACATTAGGCTCCTGATTTCCTTCAAGAGTCAGTGATTGCTGGCTGGATAATTTGAACAACGCGCTGATACTAGCCTCATTCATTGCCACATCTATGTAAGGCAATTTATGATAAACAGTTGATACCAACTTCCCTAAAGCTTCATTGATTCAAGAAGTTATTTCCTTAGAACCTATTTGTGATTTATCGCCATTCACATAGATGGCAGCATTCTTCATAGCTTCTTGAAGAAATAGTTTTGCGTTGCTGTTTCTAGTTTTCATCTCAGTTTTCTTCGATTCTTTGATTTGCTCATACTTGACTAATGTATTTGAAGTAGTTGTTCTTATGTATTTTTCAATCTTTAGTGCCCTTCTCAATTCGTTCAAAAATGTAGAATCATTTGGCAGTACAACAAGGACTTCCTTGCCCTGTCCGGACATCATCCTAAGTGTTGTTTCGTCTTCCCCGTACTCAGACCCTGGTGTCAATACGCGCACTCCAATGTCGTGTTTTTGATTAGATTTGTATTGGAAGTCATCAACAATCTGATTGAATGCGAAGCTGTATCTTCCGTTAAAGGCGGGATATTTATATTTCTTATCACTAAAAATGTCCTCAAAAACAAGCTCAGATACTTTGTTGATCACCTCAGCATTCACGACATTCTGGTTTTCTATTTCCCTGTTGATTTCCTGCTCTTCATCTGTAAGGAATACATATAACTCGGCATTCTTCTGAACCAACATTTCGCGGACGAGGACATTCAATGCTTCTTCAACTTGTTTCTTTAGTGCAATTCTGTCGATATCAATATCTGAAATCATTAGACTTGTTATATTATCGACGTTCGCAGTTATTTCCTTGACGTATTTAATCATGAAGAGGGTCTTGAGCACATTTACAATAAAGCAATTCTTTTCCTTGTCGGGATTGATGTGGTCGTTGTCTAATGCGTGTAATATAACGCCCTTATGACTATGGTCCAGGAATTGGTGAAGGGCATCATAGAAAATATTAAAGGGAATCAACACGCCATGTTCCTTGGTCATGAGCGTCATGGCAGATTCTTTAAACAAGGCAATCATGGAACGCTCACCCTCAGACAAATGCTTGCCGGATGCACCATGGGTTCGGATGGAAGTCAATACACTGGCCAGTAGATTGAACTGATAAGGCACAAAAGGATAGACTAAAGAAAAATCATCCTTGTTAGAATATAATTTTTTTTCTACACCGTCATTAAATACAATTAGGTTTTTGATGATAGTTGATTTTTCTTTAGTCTATCCTTTTGTGCCTTATCAGTTCAATCTACT
>JAHRFV010000151.1 GCA_019084435.1 Dethiosulfatibacter sp. | reverse complement strand
CATGTTTTTTTATTTTTTGACGAAATCCATCTCAGTACAGGGTATTTTTAGATTTTATCTAAAAATTTCCGTTTGATTGTGAATACAATGATAAAACCCGTAAGAAAATGAAAATTTCATACGGGTTTGTAATCAATCTGATACAGCCTGTAAAAGGCTGTATTTTTTTTGTCATATTTCTTGTATAAGTTGAAACTTATGCTATAATGTATATGATTTGTCTTGTATCTAAACTAAAGAACGAGAACAAGGAGGAGAATTTAATGAACAAATCTTTTAATTCAACACGCAAACTCACTTTTTTAGGAGTTATGTTGGCATTGACCATAGCCTTTGTGGCTATAACGGCTATCCCCACAGCTTCAGCAAGTATGGCTCTTTTAATTTTTATACCTACCATTGTTACCGGTATAATATTGGGCCCTAAAGAAGGTGCATTGATGGGATTTGCAGCAGGCGTCGTAACTCTTTTGAGAGGTCTTCTGGCTCCGCTATCCCCTTTTGACTTGCTGTTTATAAACCCTTTAGTATCAGTATTGCCAAGAGTTTTTATCGGTGTGGTAGCTTCTTTTGTTTACAGGGGACTTAAGATTGCATTAAAGTCAGTCCCTCAGGGTGACAAAATCGCAATTCTTTTAGCAGGTGCTTCTGGTGCCATCACCAATACAACTCTGGTTTTGACCATGCTTTATTTTATCTATGCGGCAAGAGTTGTTGAGATGGTAGGTGCGAATTTCAGAGTTTTTTTGGTAGCGGTCATTACCAGCAACGCTATCCTTGAAGCAGTAGTTGCAGCTATCTTGACTTTACCGGTCGTTGTTGCCTTTAAAAAAATTAATAAAAATTAAGGAGCACAATATGTTTTTAGCAATCGATGTGGGCAATACAAACATCACTTTAGGTGTTTGGAACGAAAAATCCTTGCATGGTCCTTGGAGAATGACAACAAAACAACCCCGAACTTCTGATGAATATGGCTTGTTTATAAAAAACTTGCTGGTAATGAATGAAATCGATACAGACAAATTGGACGACATTATTATCTCATCAGTAGTACCGAACATTATGCATTCATTCATGAATGCCATAGAGAAATATCTCCATAAAACACCTATAATAGTAGGTCCAGGTATGAAAACCGGACTTGATATTAAGGCTGAAAATCCTAAAGAGGTGGGTGCGGATAGGATTGTGGACGCTGTTGCCGCTTATGAGATCTATGGTGGCCCCATCATTGTTATAGACTTTGGAACAGCAACCACTTATGATGTGGTGACAGCTAATTACGAATTTGTTGCTGCCATCACCTCGCCAGGGATCCAAATCAGCGCAGATGCCTTATGGACCAGATCTGCACAGCTACCAAACATAGCCATTATAAAACCAAAGAGTATTTTGGCCAGAAACACAATAACAAGTATGCAAGCTGGATTAGTTTATGGCTATATCGGACAGGTGGAGTATATTGTCAATAAAATCAAGGAAGAAATGCGTATGCCTAACATGAAAGTAGTCGCTACCGGTGGCCTAGGGAGCATAATCTACCCCGAAACAAAGGTCATTGATGATTACGATGTACTGCTAACGTTAAAAGGACTGAAAATAATTTACGAGAAGAATTGCAAGGGTTTCTAAACCCTTGCAATTTTAATGACATTGGAGGCTGCTTTGAATCTAATTGGAAAATTTGCAAAATACTATAAACCCCACCTAAAGCTCTTTATATTGGATATCTCCTGCGCTTTTTTTATTGCAGGGCTAGATTTGTTATTTCCCCTACTGTCAAGAAACATACTAAACCAATATATTCCTGAAAAAAACATGCGGGCTCTCATGATTACCGCAGTCGTTATGCTTTCCTTGTACCTAATAAGAAGCGTATTAAATTTTATTGTGTATTATTGGGGACACATCGTTGGTGTCAGAATAGAGTATGACATGAGAAAAAAACTCTTCAGTCACTTGCAAACTCTCGACATCAGTTTTTTTGACGGCAGCAGGGTTGGTAAGTTAATGTCAAGACTAATCAATGATTTAAACACTATTTCAGAGTTAGCTCACCACGGACCTGAGGATGTATTTATTTCAGTTGTTATGTTAACTGGGTCATTTCTGATTCTTCTCAGGATTGAATGGCGCTTGACACTGGTATTGTTTGCCTTCATACCAATCATGCTAATCTTTGCTTTAAAAAAAGGTTCTATTATGAGGGCTAAGTTCAGAGATGTTCGTGAGAAAATCGCGGTCGTCAATGCACAAATAGAAAACAGCCTGTCAGGTATAAGGGTTGCAAAGGCTTTTACAAATGAAAGCTTTGAACAGGATAAATTTGACGATGGAAACTTCACTTTCAGGATGTCAAAAACTCGCGCCTATAAAACAATGGCCGAGTTTTACACAGGCATCAACCTCTTTATGAATTTCCTGACACTAATCACAATAATCCTAGGTGGTTACTTTGTATATACAGATGCCATGTCATACGGGGATTTACTAGCCTTTATACTATATACTAATTTCTTTCTGGATCCAATCAAACGACTTACCAATTTCACAGAACAGTTTCAAGATGGAATGTCGGGATTTGAAAGGTTTACCGATCTTCTATCGGTTGAGCCAAAAATTCAAGATACAGAAACTGCAAAGAATCTAAATCAAGTTGAGGGAAATATTTCAATTGAAAATGTATCTTTCTCCTATGAAGATGATGAAAAAAACAAGGTTTTGCGAAATGTCAACATTCAAATACATGCAGGCAAAACTGTTGCATTGGTAGGCCCATCCGGTGGAGGCAAAACCACTCTTTGCCATCTGATCCCAAGATTTTATGACGTTTCAGAGGGTGAAATAAAGATTGACGGTGAAAACATCAAAAACATTACAATAAAATCTCTTAGAAGTCATATAGGCCTAGTACAGCAAAGTGTTTTTCTTTTCACAGGATCCATAAAGGACAATATTCTTTACGGCAATATAGATGCGACTGAAGAAGAGATCATTGAAGCCGCCAAGAATGCTAGCATCCATGACTTCATCATATCACTGCCAAATGGTTATGATACATATATTGGAGAGCGTGGCATCAAACTGTCAGGTGGACAGCAGCAAAGATTGTCAATCGCCAGAGTCTTTCTCAAAAATCCACCAATTTTAATTTTAGACGAAGCAACCTCTGCGCTTGATAATGTTACTGAATTGATGATTCAAAGGTCTCTAGAGAAGCTTTCTAAAGGCAGAACAACTCTGGTTATAGCCCATAGGCTATCCACCATTAAAAACGCCGATGAGATTATTGTCATCGATGACAAGGGTATTAGGGAAAGAGGTACCCATGAAGAGTTGATCAAAGCTGATGGCATTTATGCAAATCTCTATCAGTTTCAGTTCAAAGATCTTGTTAAATAAAGGGGGCTGTCGCTAAATAGCTGATTTCGCCCTCACACAGATAAAATGAAGAGAACCCGCAGGATTCTGGACTTTTAAAAAGTCCGTTAGCCTCATCGGGTTCTCTTTTTGTTATTGGAATTTTAAT